>JBLIFI010000059.1:0-15572 GCA_047633715.1 Flammeovirgaceae bacterium | reverse complement strand
ATTAAAACCTTTGATTTGCCTACAAACAGCTCGGCTATCGTGCGGATTGGAAATGGTATATTTATCGCTTTCGGCAATGACTTGAAAGTCGGCTTGATTCAAATTTTCAGTAACTTTCACATAAACAGTTTCTCTCAAAACTGCGGTTAGTAAACTCAACTGAGTCGAGTCGCCCGAAAGGAAAACATGCATGGGCGAGTCTGGAACTTCTGCCAAAACTGCTTTGAAAGTTTGACTTTGGTCGGAGTTAACAGACGCTGGCATTCGTAATTCGCTAGAACCAATTTCCACATGCAAAATATCCATCGTCCAAGTTGATTTACTTGGGTCAGAAAGTTCAGCGTTAGTAGCATCCTCAGGGAAAATATGGAATGTAATTGGCTTTTCGGAATTGGAAGGTAAACCATGTAAACTTCCCATATTCACTTTCCAACCTGCTAGTTTGTCATGTTTCACTTGCCAAAAGGGAATGGTTTCAGTCAGTTTCCCATCTAAGAAAAGTCTTTTTGTTTCCGATTCTTGTTGCGCTACGGCTTCCAGCTGCGGAGTTTGGTCTTGTACCAAATTAAAAACTGCAGTATTGACTTTTCCCATCAAATCGGAATAGCTGATTTTGTTTTTCGCATCTCGAAGCGCTTTCAGCAAACTGTAAGTGAAAACGCCTCTTTGAACTCCATCAATTTTGGTTTCCTTCGCAGTTTGGTGCGATGCGGCTGCTGCCAATAAAATATGTTTCCCATAACGAAATTTAATTTTCCCGTTCTCCTCATACTTAGTTTCATAACCTAAATACTCGCTCAATTTCCGTTGTTTTTTGGAGACTTCCATTTGCCTACTTTTGGTAGACTCCCCTGCTGAACGAGTTCCAGAACCTGAATGACAACAATCCATCACAATTAGAAATTCGGGCTGATGTGTAACCTTGCCAAATGTTGTATTCTCTTGGTTGGATTTAGTGATTTTTCCAGATACTCTTGATGTTAGAAACCCCAACTCTTTATCTGCCAAATCCGAACCGCCTTCCGTTCGGCTATCCCAACAGACAATAGACTGGTTGAGCTTGTCAGGATTATCTTCCCAAAACTCTGGTGGAGACGGTTCTTGCGCTCCGTGTCCGCTATAATAGAAAATGGCAATGTCTTTATCTTCCGAACTTCTCGCATCTGCCTGCGACAAATGCGAAAGGAAACCGTCCACAATATTTGCTCTTGTAGATTGCTCATCTTCCAAAACCTTGATGCTCAAATCAAATTCCTCTCCCGAAAAACGACTTTCCAAAAAACCTTTGAAAGCTCGCATATCATTTACACAGCCATCTAAACGGTGTTTCTCAATCGGATATTTATCTATGGCAACTAGAAAGGCGAAGATTTTTTGTTTTTGCATGGAGTTTGGGAATTACGAGGAACGAATTACGATTTTAGATTCAAGTGATTTTTGTCAGGCAATAAACAGCACAAAAGCTATACAATATAGAGAAAAACAGAGTTTCTAAATATCCAAAAATGGGAAAATCCTCCTTTTTCTTATAAACCACGAAACTGGTTGAGAAAAAGAGAACTATTACAAGAAAAACAAATAAGATGCAAAACACAGGACTTTTCAGCAGTTCTGAAATTAGATTGAGATTGCTTTTCATCTGAATCAAGAAAACAAACAATAGGCTCAATAAACTGAAAAGCCAACAGGTAGACAATTGAGGTTCTTCTTCGTTTTCTGTGTGTGTAATGCTAATTTGTGGATTGCGAATAATGGAAAGTAATATGGCAAGAAATACTAATCCGAAATTGGTGAAAAAGCAGATTGGGAATAGGAACTCTGTGAAGAATACTATCCAGATAGCCACTAAAACTGATGCTATGTTTAGAATATTGCAGTAAAGCTGTATTCTTTTCATCAATTAGAATGTGAAATACTTTTGAATTAGGATAAATTTAGAAGAAAGTTAAACAGAATTCTAGGAGAAGAGAAATAGTGAGTAGATTTAATAGGAAAAAGAAACCTACAAAAAATGATAGAGAACCTTAAAAAGTGGTTCGGAAGCCGATTGAATAAAAAACCGATTCAAGAACCAGAAGTTTCAGTTGAAGACTTAGATGTTGTGCAGAAACAACTGCAAATAGAGATGTTTGCTTTAATGAATGAATGGAAAATTCTGCAAGAGAAATTGGAAATTGATAGTCAAACCACACTTAACCATGATGAGCAGTTAGAGCTTGGAAAGATTCTATTCGAAAGCAATAAGCAGGAGAATAGAAATGATAATCTAAAATTTGCATTTTTCTTAATCAATCAAGCTGAAAGCTTAATCAAAGCTGAAATTGAAGTTTCAATTACGGAAGGCATTCAGAAAAATAAAAGTTTGATTAACCAAATTAAGGTGCTTCAAGCGAGAAATAAAGTATTGGGTGCTCATGAAAGGCTTTACAAAATTTTCAATGACCCAGCTAAACGTAAAGCAATTGAGCTACTGGAGAAAATGGCGAAAGAGACTAGCGAAAAAGAAGAGAGACTTAAAGCAAAAAATAATGAAAGAAAGTAATAAGCGGGCTCATCTAAAAAAGAGAATTGAGGTACTAAAGGATTTGGTTCTTAGTGAATCATGGAGTCTCAAACTTACATGGAAAAAACTTAAAGAGTTGTTATATAATTCTACTTTAAGACTCTAGAAATAAGATGCTCTTGATACTAATATATATATCATTTTCCTCGAATCTGAGGATTCGAGACCTGTCAGAACCTCAGTTCTGACAGGTACGGCAACTATTTTTGTATTTCAAAACAGAAAAAATCACATTTTAACAACCATTTTGGTTAGAGTCTTAAAGTAGAAATAAAGACGAGAAAATTTCTCTGAATGAGAATGAAGAAACACAACTATTAGAAGTTGTAAAATCTATAGAGGATTTGAAAACATTTGATACGGAAAAGATAGACCGATTGAAATTTGCATTCTATTTAATGCAAATTTCGGAAAAACTTATTATCCATGAACTAGAAGGAGAAGTTCTACAGAAAGCTGCTGATTATGAAGATATTAACTTTAAGATAAAATCATTCTGTAATCAACTCGCAATTTCTGATTGCATGGATAAGTTTAACAAATCTATAGATAAGATGGATTCGCTAATCAAATCAAAAGAATTTGATGCCATTTTTGAGGAATATAATCGGAAATAAAATTATTGTCCTATCAAATTCTCACTTCCATCTCCAACCTTACAGGGCAATGGTCGGAGTGTTTTAGATTGGATAAGATTTTGAAATGCCGATTCCTACCAAAAAACACTTCATTAATTGTAGATTCACATTACTGCCTTTATCCACTCGCTACTTTACTATTTGCCTCATCGCTTTCATTTTCATTTCCGTTTCCAACCATTCTTTTTGCGGGTTGGAGTCTTGCGTAATTCCTGCTCCTGCATAGAGAATTACCTGATTTTCAAGCAATTGCATACAACGCAGGTTCACGAAAATATGGGAATCATTCTCAATATTTACTGGGCCAATAAAGCCACTATATAATTGGCGATTATAACCTTCTTGCGCCAGAATAAATTGAGCAGAATCAGGTTTTGGCATTCCGCAAACTGCCGAAGTCGGGTGGAGCAATTCCAACATGACAGAACCGAGTTGGGGAAACCGTTGCGCTTCCATATCTACCATAAAATCGGTTCGGAGATGAATGAGATTTCCTGCCTGAACCGTTCTTGGACCGAGCTCATCAAACTCACGTAATCTGATTTGCTTAAAACAGTTGATAATATATCTGCTTACCAAAGCTTGTTCTTCAATTTCCTTTTGTCGCCAAGTAGCATCTGCCAAAGTCTCAAACTTGTCTTTGGCTTGTGTTCCTGCCAAAGCAATGGTTCGGAAAACTTGCTTAGAATCGGTATGTGCTAAAGTTTCTGGAGTGGCGCCCAGCCAAGTTCCCAGTTTTGGTGTGGAAACTAATGAGACAAAAGCAGTTGGGTGTTGCTCGCACAATTGCAGAAATGCCTTTACAGGGCTGAATTCCTCGGAAACCTCCACAGTTTTCCGTCTCGAAAGTACTACTTTCAAAAAACTGCCTTTCTTGATTTCCTCAATTCCTTTGGTAACTAAACTTTCAAAAAAAGCTTGTGAAGCATCTTGTGGTTTCGTTTTTGAATTAAAACGAGATGGTGTTTTCTTTTTTGGATTTTTTAGAAACAAATTGAACGACTTAAAAAAAGCCTTTCGCTTCTCATACTTTTCAGTACCGAACTGTTTGGCTTCTTGGCTTTCAGCAAGTTCATTCTCAGGGAATTTCCAATGAATATCTGCTTCAATGAAATAGGCTTGCTTTGAGGAACTCTCGAATGGGCAAACCAAAAAGCCTGAATTCAACTCTTCGATTGGTTCGTTGACCTGATTTGCTTTTCCAGATAAATCGGTTATTAAGTGGATTGCTGGCTCATTTGGTTTTCGCCAAAAAGCAACGGGCAATTCGTTCTCCATTGCCGATTTAAAGAAAGCATTGGCAACTTCAATTTTGGTAGCAGTATTTTGAGAAATGGTTTCAGTCATATCACACAAACTTTCATTTATTTCTGAAAGTTATAAAAGTAACGAATAATGACTTTATTTTGTTATCGATGAGATATTTTTTTGATTTTTACACAAAAAAGTCAGAGAATCTTGAAGATTCTCTGACTTTTGAAATTCAATCGTACATCAGTTACCATTCGTAGAAAACTCCAACCGAATAAGCCGCATTGGCAAAAATGAGTTGCCCAGAAAATGCTTTTAAGTAAGTTGCCGTAACACCAAATTTCTTAGAGAATTTATAGCCAACTTCCGTGGCGTAGCTGAAATGCTCTGCGTTGTTGGCAAACACACTCGATGAGTTCCCGCCAACATTGGTGTCTCCATTCTCAAATGACTCTACGCCATACACTCTCCCGATTAAGATTACTTTTTCGTTTAGAATAAAACCAAGCTCACCTCCAAATCGAAATTCATCTGAAAATCCATTAGTTCTGTTATTTACACCTGCATACAAACTTGCATAGCTATTTACCTTATCGCTAAATTTATGAGAAGTACTTGCATCGAACTGAATCAGCTGATTGAATTCCCCATCGCCAGTTTGCAAAATCCCGCCTGTACCACCAGAGTCTTTGCCCAATGGCAAACCCAAAGTAAGCATAGTACTCAAAACTATCTTTGAATCTTGAATCAATCCATACTTTAGACTTAAATCTGCATCGCCAATTCCGTTGATTGCCGAGCCTTCCTGCCCAGATTTTACTTGCCCAGTAGTTTCTGAAAGTACATTATTGGAAGTCGCTCTGCTGAAAAATGGGAAATAAACTACACTTGTTAATCGGTCAGTAATTCCGTATTCACCATAGAATGAAGTGTTATACAATCCGATAGTAACATTTGGGTCAATTTTGCCATCTCGTACAAAATGCTGGTCGGCAAGTACCCACCATTGTCCAATTTTGGCAAATCCATGCCCTTTCTGTTTTGTCCAGCCACCTCCTGCAAATACATTCGTTACACAAAAAAACAGTATAAATACTACTAGAAATCTACTTTTCATTACAATAGAGTTTTTAATGGGGAAATAAGAATGGTTTAATTGGATAGTTTTCCATCGCCCACTTTTACGCTAAATTTTCTACAATAGTAGAGTACATGGCTGTACTGATTGATATCGGGATTGCTAGGAATGATATAACTGTGCGCTCCGTTGAAAACAGTTACTTCTGCTATTTGCAATGCGCCATTGTTGGTGTTCGGGTTGTTGGAAAGATAAACTACTAAGTCGGGTAAGCCTGTGTCAGCATTGTAGTTGTTATTGAGTTCAAGAACTAATCCGTTTGGAGTGGATTTCAACACTCCACTTCCGCTCAAATCATAAGAACTTGTTGTATTGATTGTGACTTCTCTTTGTGTTACTACTGGAGGGGGAGTAACCACATTTTCTGCAACCCCCACTTCAAATTGAGCAGACAAAGTGGAGTCTGTATAAGCCAAGGAATTGGCGGTTACAGAAATAATAGAATTTCCTGCCGACTTTCCTGTGAGTAATCCTTTAGAAGATATATCGATGATAGAGGGGGCAGAACTGCTCCAAATAAACGAGGTGGAAGAGTCCATCAAACCAACATTATTGAAGAAAGACACCTCAATTTGATAGGTACTATCTATGCCCAAACTGTCTATGGGATTCAGAATACGCACCTGTTCGGTAACTTCGTCTGGTTCTATGTCATCCCCAATACAAGATTGGAATGCTATTGCGGTTATTGCAAAAAGGAGGAACAGATACTTTTTCATTTGTTACTAGTTGGAGTGAATTTCTTTTCCAAGCAAACACTTAACAAATGTAAAAAAGTTCAACTAGAGCAAATATTTTTGAAGTGGCATTTTTTGTTGGAGATTGATATTATGCAGTTTTCGGAATTATACTGACCACCCTAATTTCCGTAGTACGGGTTTGCAAGACCTCTACTACGGAAATTGCAGATAAAACTGACTATTTTTGAGTAATTCCCAATGAAAAAACTCTACTTCTGAATCATAACTTTTCGGCTAATAATAGCTTCTCCTTTTCGGATTCTTAAAATGTAAATTCCTTCGGAGAGGGAATTGGGAAGACTTAAATTATGCTGGATTTCGTTTGAGAGCATTTGTGAGTAAACCATTCTGCCAGTCAAATCATATAATATCACTTGGTTCGCTTCTCCACTCAGTTGCAAAGTGGTTTTGGTTGGATTGGGAAATACCGAGATTGATTTTAATGTCTCCAAATCGGTTGCTTTTCCTGTAATTATCACACCTTCAAAAACAGGACGAATCATCAGGCTTCCCTCAAAGGCGGTGTTTCTTTCCCAATCGTTTGCCAAATTGAAGAATATTTTATCTTTGGAGTTGGTGTTTTTGTCAAATCCAATCATCAAATTTTGGCTATTATTGGCAATCTGCTGAATCCCAATGTAGAATTTTCCGACTGGTAAAGGCACGAAAGCTTCCAAATCGTAGCGAATGAAACGGTTCAGGCTATCGGAATAAGCAATAGGCAAGAAAGATTCCGATTCATAAAGTACCACATCTGCCGAAGTTCCCAAAGTATCAATGCTTTGCCAAACAAACAGCTTGAAACTCCCTTCAGACCTTCCTCCGAGTTGTGCCAAATACAAGTCGATGTAACGAATAGTATCGGCTTTGAAATTGGTAAATTGTTGGGCAATTTTTGCTCTGTCTTTATTCACTCCAACTCCCAACTCTGCACTTCCATCGTCATAAGCGTAATAATTGCTCAATACGGTTCGGAAAGTCGTTGAATCATTCTTTTCAGTATTCACTTTATTGCCAAATTCTTCTTTGTTAATTTGAATGGCAGTTTCCACCACTAAAGAGTCTTTGGAGTTCGCTTGGTTCAGAATTTCGTTTCTGACAATTGATTTTGGAATTGGCGAAGTAAATCCCCTTCTGTTATTTGCCGACAAGATGAATGCTTTCGTGTCTTGGTAAACTTCATTTCCATCAACTAGTATTTTATTGAATAAATCCCTTGCAATCAACACTCCTCTATTGCCCAACCTTGCTTCTGCCTGCAAAGAATCTTGCATTAAACTGTCTGGAAAGGTCTCAAAATGAGTTAAGGGAATGGCTGAATAGTCAGAAAAAATTGGGTTTGGTCGGATTGAGACAGCAAAATCTTGGGTAATAGACTTTCCAATACTGTCTTTTTTATCAAAAAAAACATAATCCAAATTCCAAGTGTCATACGCTCCAGAAAGCCTTCCGATACTTACAAATCTGAATTGAAATTTACCATGGAAAAACGGAGGTTCATCCACCACCACTCTTTCTTGAATGAATGGAGTGATTGAGTCTGCATCAGAAAACCATTGTGTTTCCCATGCTCCGCTGGCATTCTTAAATTGGAGTTCAAGTAAATCTCCACTATTAGGAAGTTCGCCCAAACCTTGTGCTTGCCAATAGAAAGAGAGCACAAGGCTGTCGGAAATCACGTTTCCAGAAGAATCGGATAAATCGAAACAATGAGAAGTCAGCCTGTCTGCCTCGCCCGTAGTTCCTGTAGATTCGAGATTGTATGGATTCCCAAACTCATCTTGCCCATCAAAGCTTGCCACTCCAACCGAAATAAGATTTGTGCCAAAGCTGTTGTTAATGTAAGCCCCGCCACTTTGTTCCCATCTGCTTGTGTCTGGGAAACCCGTCTGGAAGTCTGCAAAATCATCGAAAAAAGGGAGTTGCACAAAAACTCCGCTGTCTTCTTGTGTCCGATAAGTGGTATTTAGTTCCGCCAAACCATTTTTATGCAAGCGAATAGGTTGCTGAATGAGTTGTGCGAACAACTGATTGCCAAAAAACAGCATGAAAAATGCGCAAAAAATGAACCTGAAAACAGGATTGGGATTCGGAAAACTCATCTTAGAAATTGTCTATTTTATGATACTGAGACAAATATAAGGGAAAGGTAGCCAAGTTCTTAGCCTGAATTAACTTGATTTTATTTGGGAATTCAAATGGCAAGTTCTGTTGCCAAATTATTTCTTCGTCTCAAACAGCCTAAACTCCACTCTCCTGTTGAGTTTTTTCTCTTCTGGCTTCACAGGATTCTTAATAATTGGGTCAGTATCTCCCAATCCGATTGCCTTCACTCTTCCATGGTCAAGGCTTCCGTAGGCGACAATGTATTTTCGGATATTCTCCGCTCGGTCATGTGAAAGTCGCATATTGGCAATTGGGTCTCCATCCGAATCTGTGTGCCCAATTACTTCTAAATCAAATTTGGGGTGAGTTACCAAAAAATCGATGACTAGATGGAGATTGTTTTCCATTTCAGGCTTGAGTTTGGCACTACTTGGGTCGAAATCAATTGACTCGAAAGTAACTGATTTACGCTCAGCTCCCATGAAGCCTTCTTCTTTTACTGGAACAATTGGGGCAGGCGAAAGTGTATCTGACATATCTCCATCCATCGTAAACATTTCTTCAATTCGGAAGAAGTTGTCTCCCTCCACCAAGAGCAAGTAGCGTCTTTTATCAATTAAATCGAACTCAAAAGAGCCATCATCCCGCAAGTTTTTGGGAGTGATTTCCACACCGTGGTCTAAATCAATTACTGTAACAATTCCTCCGAAAACCTCGCCCGTAGTGGGTTCAATCACTCTGCCCGAGAATCGTACAATGGCTTCGGGTTGTGCTTCCATTGGTAGTGGAAATGAGAATAAATCTAAATTATTCTTCCCTTCATTAGATGATTTGGCATAGAAAAGGTGTTCCGATTTGGAGTCGATGGCAAAGTACATTTCACTTCCGATTCCATTTACCAAAGGCCCAATATTCTTAGATTCTACCCAACTCCCGTTTACATAGTAAGATTTGAAAATATCGAAATGACCGTAATTTATCATTTGTCCATCGGAACTGAAATAAAGCACATTGAATTTTGGGTGAATATGTGGGCTTACCTCGTTATTTTGTGTGTTGATAACTGGCCCAATATTCTGGGCCTTTTCCCAATATCCTTTCTTTTTATTCTTGATTGACATATAAATGTCTGCTCCACCAAATCCACCCTCTCTATCGGAAGAAAAATATAAGGTATCACCTGTGATGGAAAGAGATGGATGCGAATCCCAAGCTGAACCATTGATGTTTTCGCCCAAATTTACCGCCTCAGTCCAAGCCGTGTCATTTACTCGTTGTGTATAATATAAATCGCAATTTCCGTAGCTATCGGGACTAAAACAGCGAGAGAAAATAATCAAATTACCCGATTTATCCATACAAGGCGAGCCTTCTTTGTAAGAAGTATTGATTGCTTCGAGTGGAGCTGCTTCGCCCCAAATCCCGTCTTCGTCTCGGTCTGAATAGAAAATATCTTCATTGACTCGGTTATGCAGGTCTGCGACAACTCCTTTGAAAGGTCCCATCAGCCTGCTGGAAGTGAAGAGGATTTTATTGTCACTCAAGCCGGAAATGGTCATGCCATAATCTTCGTGTGGGGAATTGATTGCTTCGCCCATGTTTAGCAATACGCTTTTTGGAGGGTGCAATGTGTCAATTGTCTTCCGAAGTTCTACTAGGTTGTAGTACACCTCTAAATCTACATATAAATCTTTCTCAAATTCAGTAAGTGAATCGTAATGGTGAATGGCAGCTTGCAAACTTTCACTTCTGATTTCTGCCCAGTTCTTGTCTTCGTTCGGGTTATGATATTTGAGTGAAAGCCAAGAGTCTCCTCGGTGGTGCTTGATAATCATTCGCCAAGCTTCTTTGGCGGTGTCCCATTTTTCTTCATGTTCTGCCACTCTTGCCAAGTGCCACAACATATCCATGTCTTTATTGAAATTGAGGATTCCGAACTTGCCCACATAATCGGTCAGCGCTATCAGGAGTTGGTTGTAGAGTTTCTCGTCAGAGAGTTGCTTAATTCTGGAGCGTTTTTTCTGGTTATAATAATATCGTACCTTGTTTATATTTGTGAATTGGAGTTTTGA
Organism: Flammeovirgaceae bacterium; assembly: GCA_047633715.1. Classification (GTDB taxonomy): domain Bacteria; phylum Bacteroidota; class Bacteroidia; order Cytophagales; family Flammeovirgaceae; genus JBLIFI01. The sequence goes on along the minus strand of JBLIFI010000059.1, from coordinate 5,064 downwards.
AGCACGAAAAATTGAGGTGCTATCGTTAGGCTTGAAATCGGTGAACATCCATTTCTTTTTATCCTTTTTGTCTTTCTTCTGTGCTTGGGAAACCTGCACAGAAAGTAGCAGAAATAATAGAAGAAATATGTGATTTAATCGAAATTGCATTGTTTATGTTTTCATGCGGATTGGGTTCAACCTACTTTCAATTAACGCAAAATCATTGGTATAATATCTGAAATCACTATTAATTTAATACAAAATTAACTATTTCGTTGCTCATTTTGATACGAATGTAAAGGAAAGAATCTTTTGAGTTGGCTTGTATGGTATTTGTCGGATGATAAAGCCCAACCGTTTTAGTGTAAAGCGAGAAAGCCACCGAACAATTTGCTCGGTGGCTTTCTGATAAATGGCTAACTTATTATTACTCTTTTACTTCCAAATTTCCGTCTCCATCTACCTCAAATTTGAACTCATAATAGTTCGTTACCAAATTTCTGCCTTCAACATCAATTCCTTCTCCTTTCTTAGTCGCTTCTACTGAAAATGAAGACTCTAGTTTTCCTTTTTTATTCATTTTGCTTGTCCACTCATGTAGAGTATAATCCTCCATTTCTCCTTGCTCATCAATCAGCTTAACTGATTCAGCATATTTTTGACTGATTAAATCAATATCAATATCAGAAACTTTGATTTGCTTGTCTGAACGGTTTTTAAAGGCACTTTTCTTTTCGTCATTCAATATTTCCGTAGTGAGTAAATAGGATTGTGAGTAGGCTTGTCCCTCTTTTTCATAGTTGACACTTGCCATCATCAATTCACTTGTGAGGTGGTCTGTTGTCATGAGCATGAAGCCATAGATTTCTCTATCTCCACCAAATTTGTCTTTCATCATTTATTTTGCCTGTGCGATTCCATCATTCTGATGAATTTCTGGCGCGCCACCTCCGCAAGAAAAAAGAGCAAGTGAAAGAACGGAAGCGAGTATTAGATTTATTTTTTTCATTTGATTGGATTGATTTTGTTGGAATAATGGAAGTTAGGGAACTTCCAAAAGATTGAATCGAGGTTTGGAAACCTCAATTAGAGTTTAAGTAGGACACGAGTGCTGAGCAAAATACTAAGTTTATTCAGCTTTTTTTCGCATCTTTAAAAATGGTTTGATTGAGAATATGACTCCTAAAATTATGAGTGCGTACATTCCATAGCTAGATAGAAGATTGCCAAAATCTGTCTCCAAAAGACCAGGGTTACTTTTTCTGTAACTCACGGAAATTTTATCTCCAACAGATTTCATACTTCCTATGAACGGGATTCTGAAAAGGTCTGTATTCCCTAATTTTTCAGCACCATTTTCTAGTTTGAACTTTACAATAGCACTTTCACGAGCCCTTTTGCCTCCATGCAAAGTGATTTCAATAATTTCCCCTTCAGTTTTTACCCATTCTTCTTCTTGGGAAAAACATACTGTAGATATTGAGAGGAATACTAAGAGATAGATGTATTTCATTAGGCCGCTATTTTTGAGAATGCTTGTTCCATTTCTTCGAATGCTTTCTTTTGTGAGTCGGCAAGAACTACATCCTTTATTTTCCCAGCAACAATTTCCAATATGCTTTTGTATGCTTTCTGGTTTTTACCGAAATAAGCATTCATTAGTTTGTTGGGAATAATGTAAGACATTTGCAATGAATTTTCTCCAGAGAAATAGACTTTCATTCCGTGCATCCCGCTTTTTTTTATGACAATACATTGCTCCATCTGACCATTAGCATCTGTTCTGACATCCCAACTATCATAGTCTTTCGAGCATTCAAAAGTTGACTCTGTTTTCAGGAAATTGAGTACGCTGTCGAGATTATTGTATTCGTTTTTTACTGTGATTTGCTTTTCCATTCTGTTTTAGTTTATTATTTTAATCTGATTGCCAATAAGTACACTATTGGTTGTTTTTAATGAGTTTGTTACTCAAAGTAAGCAATAGAAACACTCATAAATCAGACAAAACTAGAAGCGAAAAGAAGGGATTGATGAACGTAGAGCTTTACTTAATGAACGTAATATTAGGGAAGGATACGGATTATGATTTGAAGAAATTTCAGAATTAGTTTTTGTGAATTTTAGTAGGAGATAGCTTGTAGCTGTCTAGGCAACTGCAAGTTGCCCACTACGGAAGAAAATATTGATTTTACTAAATAACAAATCAACTAAACAACGGAATCTCCAACTCCACCAAAACACCTGTTTGGTCAGTTCTATTTTGGATAGAAAGCTTGGCAGGTTTCTGAGTGAGTTTTTCGAGAATCTCTAATCGCTCTTTCACAATTTGGATAGCGTGAGATTGATGGTCAGATTTCGGTTTTTCAAGTAAACCTGTCCCGTTGTCCAACACTTTTACGAACAGCAAATCATCAGATAAATCAACTTTGATTGAGATTTCCCCACCCGATTGCATTTCTCTGATTCCATGCAGAATGGCATTTTCCACAAAAGGCTGAATTAGCATGGGCGGGATTTCCAATTCCTCTTTTTCTTGCTCGGCAGATTCTGAAAGGGAAACCTGATAAGAAAAGCTGTTCGGTTTTCTTATTTGTTGGAGTTGGAGGTATTTTTCCAGCAAATCAACTTCTCCTTCCAAAGTGATTACCTTGGCTCGGCTACTTTCCAAGTTTCCTCTCAGCAATTTGGAAAATAGGCTCAAATAAGAAAGTGATTCCACCTTCTTTTCTTGCCGAATGAAACTCTGAATTGCGCCCAAACTATTGAAGATAAAGTGCGGATTCATCTGGCTCCGCAATAGTCTCTGTTCTAAATCAACCTTATTATTTAATGCAGAAATACGTTCATTTTCTGACTCCAAATGCTTTCTTTTATTGGCGGAAATAACAAAAGCAATGGCAATGATGGCGGAGAGCAACAATAAACCCAATCCAATCAAGTATAAATTTCTTCTTGCCAAAGTGAACTGAACGGCATCTACTTCTTTGCTGAGTTTCTTGATTTTGCTTTCCTTGCTTTGGAGGGAATAAACGGTGGAAAGTTCATCGATTGCCCGCACACTTTCGTTTATCTGCTTTTTCTCTATTAGTTCTTGCAGTTTTTTGAAGAAAACCAATGCCGAGTCGCTCTTTGAATCAATCAGATAATGCGTCTTGTTTTCCAGGTAGTTTAAAGCGTCTCCTTCATCTCCAGGCAGATAGTTGTTTGTGGCTTGCTCTAAATGAAACTTGGCACTATCCAAGTCGCCCAATTCTGCATAGAGCGCAATCAAATTAGAATGTTTCATGAATTGAGCAGGAGCATCTTCTGCTATTATCAAATTCTGATAATAGAGGCACGAATCATATTTCTCTTGGTTGAAAAAGATTCCTGCTTTTAAGTAGATGATATTTCTAGACACCGTTTCTGAATGCACTTGAAAACTATCTTTCAACAAAATAGCTTGGTTTAAGTAATAATTTGAAGAGTCAAGATTTTGTATGGAAGGGTCTGAATAAATCTCTGCCATTATCAAGTTTGCAGTAACCACATCTGCTTTGCCTGAAACTCCACCTTCGTAGAATTTCAGAGAGGATTTTGCATATTTCAAAGCATTGGGAAATGATTTATTATAGCGGTTTAAGTTAGAAGCCATCGCCAGAATTATAGAAGATGCCCTCGGATATTTTATTTTATAATTGTTCTGGATAATCAGTTCCGCAGCTTGGCTCATGTAATAGTTTGCCAAGTAGAGTTGATTTCTCTTAAGCGCAATCAAACCCAATGAATAAAGATTTCTTGCTCTGTGTTCCGAAGGCTCATTTTCCGCAAGTAAACTCAACGATTTTCGGGTGTTTTTTTCGGATTCATCATAATTAGAAGCGCTCATTTCAAGCAATCCAAGAAGATAATGAATATGACCTGCCGTGGAATCTGAAAGTCCTTCGCTTTTCAGAATTTCAAGCATCTTCTCCTCTTTCAGCTCTCCAGGAATTTCTTTGCCTATTTTAAAAAATAGAGAGTCAAAATTCAATTCCCACTCTGCACTTGGCAACTCCTGTTTATTGGGTTGGCAAGCGTTTATGAAAAACAGCAGAAGCACAATTCCTACTAAAGTTAGGTTGGATTTCATGAAATTTATTTTTGTGAGAGAACCTGCAAAACACTTTCTTTTTTTCGCACCGAAACAGGCACTTCCACTTTGCTTTCCAACACTACAAAACCATCTTGATTGAAAGATTTTACTAAATCGGTGTTTACCAAATAAGATTTATGAGTCCTCAAAAATTGAGGACTTGGTAGTAAATCCTCATATTCTTTCAAAGGCTTACTTACCATAATTTGCTGATTTTCAGAAAGATAGAATTTTGTATAAGAACCTTCTCCTTTGCAATATTCTATCTCTCTCATGTCCACAAAAAACATTTCATGCAAAGTTTTAAGTACAATTTTCTTGGGCAAATCTTCTTTTTGTTGGAGTTGGTTGGCGAGGAAATTAGCTTGCGATTTTGGAGTTCCCAACTTTTTATTTTGGTTGGATTGAGCAGATTCTGACTCTTTCAAGTATTTGTCTAGCGCCAAGTTCAGCTCATCTTCATCAATAGGTTTCAGCAAATAATCGAGCGCACCAAGTTTGATTGCCCGAATGGCGAAATGATTATAAGCCGTAACGAAAATGATTTTGAAATCAATATTTTCCAATTGCTCCAAAATCTCGAAGCTTTTTCCATCCGTCAGTTCAATATCCATCAGCACTAAATCGGACTGGAGGTTTGGCAAGAGAATCAATGCTTCTTTTACCGAACCGCAACCGCCCACCACGGCAAACTCCAAACGGCTTTGTAACAAGATTAGCAATTCTTCCCGAATGGCTATTTCATCTTCAATGATAAAAATTTTCTTCATAATCCAGCTTAAAAATCAATTGTGGCTTGTTTGTAATATATGAAGTTTAATTCGGTTATTAATGGACTGGGGCGCATCTCAAAATGTCGCACACTAAAAAATATACGCTGGCAGAGGTTGAAAATCCTGCCAGATGTTGGTTTTATTAGATGCCTAGCATTCATAATACTCCATTATTTCATTTAAAAAGTGCCT
>JBLIFI010000058.1:0-15693 GCA_047633715.1 Flammeovirgaceae bacterium | reverse complement strand
AGTTCTAATGGCTTACATCCCTATAAATCTCTTGGCAGATTCTTTTTGAGACTGAATCATCTCGTTGGCATTTCCTTGTTCTCTGGATATTTTTTTGATTGTGTCGGCAAATTCAGCCTTGAAAGCACAAATAAAATGAGCTTCTATTCCCATTTTTTCCGATTTGAAAATAGTCGTAAAAGAGAAGTGTGTATCTGGAGCAGTCAATTTTTTAGTCACAAAGCTCTGTGCTTGAATAAATTTTTTCCGTTCCAACTGAGGAACATCTCCTTTAATATCTCTCTCCAAAATATCGGAAAATTTAGTAGCTACTGAGGCGGCTAAAATATTATCTAACTCCAACAAAACAGCATCTCGCATTTGCTCTGCGCAAGGTTTGCCAAACATAGCATCTGCAGTTTGTTGTGCATTGGCTGGGTTGAAAATCAGGAAACTATCTGCCAAAACTTCTCCCATAAAATCAGTAATGAGAATAAACAGATGGTTTTTAGCAGAAATATAGCCTTTGTTGAATTTTAGGCTAGAGGGGTTAAGTTGTATTTTTTGAAAAGTAACATTGTCTTTCATGATTTTGGAGAAAGAAGTGGCTGCATTTGCCAAAGCAATATTGGTAAGCTCTTTGGCTAACTCAAATTCTTCTTTTGTGAGACCTGAAACCATGAGTGGAAGATAAAACGAATGAAATAATTACAAACTGTAAAACTAAAATATATCGGTTATCACCTAGGTTGTCAACACTTGCGTATTAACATTTCTAAATACTTGCCGAACAATTGATGGCACATCCAAAACCAAACAAACTGAGCCATCGCCCAAAATGGTTGCACCGCTAATAAACTTAGAGTTTTTGAGCGCGCCAGCCATTGGTTTTTCAATAATTTCCTTCTGCTGGAGCAGCTTGTCCACTACAAACCCCACCATTCTGCCTTCCATAGAAATTAGAACGGTATGGAAATTCTTGTCAGCTTCCAACTCATTAAAAGTGAGATGAAAATTTTTGGCAACCTGCCCATCTTCGGGCGAAACTCGGAATAAATCTCTTAGAAATATAACCGAAACAGTATCGCCAGCATGAGTTCCGACCAGGCCTTTTCCTACTTTGTGCAACTCATTTTTCTGCATATAAATGACCGACTCAATAAAAGAAAGCGGAATGGCAAAACTTCCTTCCTCAATCTCGAAGAGCAAAGCCTTTTTCACCGCCATAGAAGCAGGCAAATAAAGCGTGAATGTTGTGCCTTTTCCTACCTCTGTTTTGGTTTCGATTTCCCCACCAATTGTGTCAATTGCCTTTTTGACCACATCCATTCCAACACCTCTGCCCGAAACCTCTGAAACACTGTCTTTACTACTAAATCCTGCTGCAAAAATATATTGAACCACCTCGCTATCAGGTAATTGATTGGCTTGATCTTCTGTCAATAGCCCTTTCTGGATTATTTTCTTTCTAATCACTTTGGCATCAACTCCTGCACCATCATCTTTAATTTCTATGGCAACCGAATCTCGGTCGTTTCTGGCAACCAATTTGAGAATCCCAATTTCAGTCTTGCCTTTTGCCAAGCGTTCAGCTGGAGTTTCCAACCCATGGCTAATGGCATTTCTGACCAAATGAATGAGCGAATCGGAAATTGTTTGCAGCACATTTCGGTCAATTTCAATTTCTGTTCCTTCCAACACTAAATCCACTTTTTTCTTCTCAAAGTTGGCAACATCACGCACAATTCGGTGAAATTTATTGAAAAGAACATTTACTTTCACGAGCCTGACCGACATGACTCCATATTGCAAATCGGCACTAATTCGGTACAAGCTAGCATATTCATTTGTGCCTCGCCCGCTATTGAGTATCAAGTTCTTGGTAATTAACCTGTCTCGCTCAATAGAAAGTTCGCCCACCAAATTCATAAGCTGGTCAAGCTTTTCTACAGGGACTTGCACATAATCGGAGAAGGAGATATCTCCAGTTTTTGGTGAGTCATCTTTCTCGGTTGGATTGTCGGACTCTAAACCCTGTTCATTTTCCTTATCAGTATCTTTTTGATTGGATTGAGTAGATTCCGTTGCGGATGAACCACCATCTAGATCTTCACGCTCTTTGGCAGTTCGAAGCAATACTTTCAGCTTGGTGAGCATTCCTCTGTGGCTGACTTTCTTCTCAGATTTGATGCTATCAATCAACTCCCCCAACTTGTCATTTGCCCTAAAAAGCACATTGAAAGTATCGGGCGTAACATCCATTTTCCCAGTTTTTATTAAACTGAAAATATCTTCCAAGACGTGCGAAAGTTGTGAAATGCCATCAAAACCCATAGCGGCCGCATTAGCTTTAAGCGTATGCGTGATTCGAAAAATTGAATCTATCGAGTTTCTATCCTGATTATTTTTCTCAAGTTGAGTAAACAGACGATTCAAGTCCTCAAAGTTAGTTTGAGCCTCGGCAAGGAATATCTTCTTTAATTCATCGTCTTTCATTCGAGAAAAGTTATTCTAATTAAAACACATAAATGGTACAAGCTCAGTTTGCACTAAAAAGGAGGCTGTACAAGCAATATTAAATTAACGGCAGTAGTACTTATACCTTAATACAAAGTTTGCCTTATGGTATTATACTTAGAAATTAGGCAATTTTTTATCATAGAGACAAGGCATTCCCTGTCTCTACAATTACAGTTTTTTTACAAATGGCTAAATTTCTCAAACCTCTTTCAGCTTAGTGAAAGGAATTAAATAAGATGCTACTTTCTCTTGTTTCTTTTTGGGCTATTCTTCGTTAAAAAAGTTTGCCGTAGCGGTGCTATGCCAAACTTTTTTGCCTAAACTAGCCTCAAAAATAAACTGCGACAAAACACGCATTTATTTATTCCCCGTTCCTTAGTATATCTCCAACCCTTCTAAGTTTTTTATTTGTTTTTGAGCAAAGGCAGAATCAACAACAATTAAAAAAAATCATTGAGAGCAATTTAGACTTCTTTTATTTTTTCTAAAAGTTGCTCAGTAGTAAACGGCTTTACCAAATAGCCATCTGCGCCTAAAGCAATTCCTGTGTTTATAACAGATTGTTGCCCTACTGCACTAACCATAAGTATTTTGGATTCTACTTTTTCTTCTTTTAGAGCTTTGATAACATCTAAACCCAACATATCGGGCAGAATATTGTCAAGCGTAATGAGCTCAGGGCTTAATTCAATTGCCATGTCTATGGCAGATTCGCCATCTCCAGCGACCCCCAAAATCTCATAACCAGCACTTTCTAGTGCATCTTTAATGATTGACTGCATATATAAAGAGTCATCTACGATTAATACTTTCTTGCTCATTGGTAAAATTTAGGGAGGATTTATAAATATTTCTTTAAAAAACTGAATCAAATTTTAGGTTGCTAACTCACAACGCTTTCAAAATTATTATTTATAAAAATGCTGCAATATGACGAGATTTCAAAGTAGAAAGACAAAATGGTTGTTAATGTTTAATTAGAAGATTACTTATGTATGTAAACAAGCAAGCGTAATCTAATTTTTTTGTAATCATTGGGCAGTAAAATAGAGTACTAGAATAGTAGTGGTATTCTAGTACTCTATTTTAAAAATTGTAAAATCAAAAGCTAAAGTTCTAAATACTTCATCAATGAATTGAATCTTTCTGTCTCCAGACTAGTTGTTTCTTCTTGCTGAAATTTAGACATAATATTATAGCCAAATCGCTCTAAAGTACCAATTATGGGCGAAATTTTTAGCGTATTCAGCTTAATGGTCAATTCAAGCTTAGTGGGTACTTCTGGATTTATCTCTAAAAAACTGTTTACAATCTTCGCATTGTTGGACTCTACCAAACGGGCAATTTCCGCCATAGAGTAGTCTCGGTAGTCAATTGAAAGTGTAATGATTCCCCCTGGCATTTCCGAGGCAAATGACTTGGAAAGCACCTTGGCAGTATCTTTTATACTAATTACTCCTAAATAGTTATCCTCGCTATCCAAAACAGGAATAAGTTCTACATCATATTCATTGAAGAAATAGATAATGTCGAAAAAGTGCTGATTTTCAGTAGCATAACTTTTAGGGACAGTCAATTCAAAATCTCCAACCTTATTTGTGTCATCTGCAAAAATGAGCATTTTAGTATCTTCAATCAGCCCTTTATATTGCTTTTCTTCCACTACTGGAAGTTGGCTCACGCGAAACTCATCCATCCATTCCAGCGTAGCCATGGCTGAGTCGGCAGTCGTAACTGTGGGGATAAGCGGGTTAATGAGGTCGGAAGCAATCATAGTATTTGTGTTTAGTTTCAGAATTTATAGGCAGCAATTCTATTGTATGATGTGTGGTTTCTGATTTTGCATAAAAGGTATTAATGAATTCAATCTACATTCTAAACGTCAAAATCCCAACATCTGTTCTAAGATGATGGGAAATATCAATCAATGAAACCTTAATTGTAAGTTTTCGGACTAATTAGAAGTGCTTTTCAGAAAATCATCTAGATATTTGTTGAAAAGCAATGGATGTTCCATCATAGGTGCGTGCCCACATTTGTCAATGAAGTGCATTCGGGTGTTTGGAATGAGCCTATTGAACTCGTGCGCTACAAATGGAGGTGTGATTGTATCATTCAATCCCCAAATAAGAAGTGTGGGAATGGAGATTTCCGAAATCAAGCCTGCCATATTATGTTTCTGTGCCGAGCGGGCAAAACCCACCATACTCAAACATTTAGGAATGCTAATCGTAACTTGGAAAACCTCGTCAATCAATTCGTCTGTAGCAACTGCGGGGTCGTAGAAAGTATAGGCCACTTTTTTGGCAACAAATTCATAATCTCCTCTTCTTGGGTAAGAATTTCCCATTCCATTCTCAAAAAGTCCAGAACTGCCTGTAAGAATCAGTTTTTTGATTCTTCCCTTGTTTGCCAAAGTATAAATCAAGCCAACATGTCCGCCTAGCGAGTTTCCAAGCAGGTTTATATTATCCAGTTTCATCCAATCCGCAAAACGTGTGATGAAATCTACCAAAGAGTCTAGATTTGCCTTTCGTGGACTTAGCTCATAAATCGGCATCATTGGAATGACTACACGATGCGTCTTACTGAATTGCTCAGTTACGGCTGTCCAGTTACTCAATGCACCAAATAACCCATGAAGAAGCATCAGCACTTCGCCTTCGCCTTCATCAATGTATTTGAAACCGTCTTTTTCGATTATATTCAATGCCACTTTACTCATAATTTGCTTAGCAACTGCAAACTTATTACAATATTCAGTAAGTGCAAAGTAGTAGCTGATTTGTGTTGCATTACATTTCCTGATCAGTTGTTTTTTAGATGTTTAAAAACCGCTGAGAGGAACAGAACGAACTAATTGCTATTTTAGCCCTATTCCAAATAAAATAAATAATTCATGCGTCTATTTGCTCTTTTCGTCTTTTTCCACCTATTTTTTGGTACTTTGGCAAGTCAAGCTCAAAAAATGGAAATCTACCAACTACTCGGTTTGGATAGTTTACCTGCCAAAACTGCTTCGGAATGGACGATTTATGAAAAACAGCTGGGAATCAATCTTTTTTTGAGATATAGTGAGTCACCAGCCATTCAAGAACCCAAAATGTATTTGTTCATTGACCGCAGAACTCCGTTGGGAGAATTCGAGGAATATGGCACTTATAAATTGGAAGTTCCTGAAAGCACTACTCTCATAGAAAAGAAAATCCATTTTGAAACCGTGGGAGATTATGCAGTTTCTTATGCAAATGCCGACAAGAAAATAATAGCTACCGATACTTTAATACTTCGCTACGACCAAAAACTGGTTTTTGCCAAGGAAGTCGTAAAAGGAAAACCTGTTGATATTCTCCGAGAAGTTGAGCCAAGTTCCACAGGTTTGTATTATTATTATATATATATGTCTGGGTCTAGGCGACTTCAAACCCATCAAATAGTGATGCACGTATATAAACATGATGGCGAAGGTTTCAACGAGCATATCGGGGAATATAAAAACTATGTGAACCACAGCTCAAAATATGCATCTTACCGTGGCCTTTTCCTCGACCCTGGAACTTATAAATTCGCTACGTTCAAATATAATGGAGAACCTTATGCTGAGGAAATCTTGATTTTGAAGGAGTTGGAGAAGTAAAAAAGTCAAGTGAGATATTCTGTCGGTACGAGAAACTCAAAATAATAAATGGGAAAAATTCTTTGGTGGTATTTGTGATTTTATTTGGTGTGTTGTTGTGTTTTAGTTGAAAAATTGTCTGATTGATATACTTGAACATACCATACTACTGTACAAAAGCGGAAAAAGTAATTCAAAACTGTTACTTTGAGGTTCATCACAATACCAAAGCAAATGCTAGAATCACTTGTAGACAAATTTAACTCAAAATTCTTGGAGCTCAGCAGAAGCGAGCTTCAAAATATACTGGTTTTGAGCTGAGCATACTTAGGATGCAGACCGTATGCCTGAATAAACTAAAAGGGATAGTAGATCAGATTACAGGTAATGAGAGCACGAAGCCATATTTGATTTATTTACAGAATCGGTATAAAATTGCGCTTGACCTTGGAATAAACTAAACTAAACTAACTAATATGCGCAAAACATCAAATCGCTGGCTTTCAGTCGGCTCATTAGCTTTCCTTTTCCTTTTTTTGAGTGCTTGCCAAGATGATGACGAAGCCCTCTCCTTAGATTTCGAATTGGAAGAAGTATTAGCCTCTACTTCAAATGGCTTAGGAAAAAGCTACTTCCAGCAACCCAGTTCCGATGATTTCCAATCAATTCCACAAGACCCTAAAAACCCACTTACTGCCGATAAAGTAAAGCTTGGGCAACTACTTTTCCATGAAACAGGAATTGCTATTGACCCTAAGTTTTCTGGCTCATCAGGCACTTATTCTTGTGCAAGTTGCCATCATGTGAGAGCAGGTTTTCAGGCAGGTGTAAAACAAGGTGTTGGAGAAGGTGGGATTGGATTTGGAGTAAATGGAGAAGGACGAATTCACGAATTCAACCGAACTGATTTTGATGTTCAACCCCTCAGAACGCCTTCTATTATGAACGGAGCTTACCAAAAACTCCAACTATGGAGCGGACAATTTGGAGCGACTGATGCAAATATTGGCACAGAAAGCCAATGGACAGCAGAAACCCCAAAAGAAACCAATCACTTGGGTTATGAAGGTTTAGAAACTCAAGCAATTGCAGGCTTGGGTGTTCACCGAATGAAAATGGATATCGATTCTCTAACCAAAACTGGTTACGTAGAACTATTTGACAAGGCATTTCCCAACGTAGATAAATCGGAACGATACGATATGGAAAGAGCAGGCTTGGCAATTGCTGCTTATGAAAGAACAGTTCTTTCTAACCAAGCTCCATTTCAAAAATGGCTGAATGGCGAGTTTTCAGCACTTTCAGATGATGAGAAAAGAGGAGCAATGTTATTTTTTGGAAAGGCAGAATGCGCTAACTGCCACACTGGCCCCGCATTGAATAGTATGAAGTTCGAGGCGTTGGGAATGAGCGACTTGGGTGGAGCGGGAGCTTCTGTTTCGGTAAAAGACGCAACTGATGCAGGAAAGGGGCGTGGAAGTTTCACAACGAAAAGCGAAGATATGTACAAATTTAAAGTACCTCAGCTCTATAACTTAACGCAATCAAAGTTTTATGGACACGGAGGAAATTTCAATTCCATTAAAGATATTATTGATTATAAAAACAAAGCGGTAAAAGAGAATAGTTTAGTTCCTGACAGTCAGTTGAGTGCAGAATTCAAACCCCTTAATCTTTCAGAACAAGAAGTTTCTTATTTGGTAAAGTTTCTAGAAAATGGACTGTATGACAAGCAACTAGAAAGATATGTTCCTGAATCATTACCTTCTGGAAACTGTTTCCCGAATGCAGATGCACAATCTATTATAGATTTAGATTGTAAATAATTCAATCACGACAATGTGATTTTTAAAAAGTACTCAAAACTTAATTGTTTTGAGTCTTTTACTTTATGCATAATTCCTTGCACCAAAAATGGAGCTTCCCACTCGAATTAGCGTGCTTCCTTCTTCAATGGCAATTTTGTAATCTCCACTCATTCCCATAGAAAGCTCGGTCAATTGAACTTGTGGAGAATTATATTTCGACTGTATTCGGCCAAAAACCTGTTTCAAACCTTTGAATTCCTTTCTGATTTGGTCTTGATTTTCGGTGTTGGTTGCCATTCCCATCAACCCAACGATTTGAATATTTCCCATATTGGCAAACTCTTCGGAAACCAACAATTCCTCCAATTCCTGTTCAGAAAGTCCGAATTTTGTTTCTTCCTCAGCAATGTGCATTTGCAGAAGACAGTTGATAACTCGCTCATTCTGCTTGGCTCGCTTGTTAATTTCCTTCAGAACCTTCAAACTATCAACCGAATGAACCAAGCCGACAAATGGGGCAATGTATTTCACTTTGTTGGTCTGTAAATGCCCAATAAAATGCCAGTTTATATCTTTTGGGAGTTCCTCAAATTTGCTCGCCATTTCCTGCGCTTTGTTCTCCCCAAAAATACGTGCGCCAGCTTCGTAAGCAGTTTGAAGAAGTTCCACAGGCTTGGTTTTGCTTACTGCCACAAGTTTACAGTTCGTTTCAGCTAGTTCTGTATTAAATTTATTCAGGTTGGATTTTATATCAGTCATTCTATTTTTGAAAAAAGCGAGTCAGTAATTTAGTTGTAGAACCAATTAAGTCAAAAGAAGTTTTGTTCAAATTTACAGACCCTAAATCTCTATAAATCCAGCCTAAATACCAATCAGGACTTTTTGGTGATTTGAGACACGCACCGAAGAAAACAGCATTCTTTTGGTATGTCCCACGCCAAAAAAGCCTCATAAAAAAAACATGAGAGTCCAATTTAAACCTTTAATAATCAAGAAAATCTATGTAATCCTACAAATCATGATTTAGATTTGTATTTTCACTCCAACCAAAACTCTTTATAAATTCTATGCTTGCCAATTTCTGGGAAATTACTGTCCAATACTTGCCTTACATTCTCATTCCGCTAATCAATGCGGTGGTGGGTTGGGGTACGAATTGGCTTGCCTTGAAAATGACTTTTTATCCGCTGGATTTTGTTGGAATCCCTCCTTACGGAGGTTGGCAGGGGATTATTCCCTCCAAAGCAAAAGAGATGGCAGAGACATCTGTGGATTTGCTGACCGAGAAATTACTAGATGTACAAGAACTTTTTGAGCGGATTGACCCTACGATAATTGCACAGGAAATGCGCTCGGAAGTGGAAAGACTTTGTCGGCAAATAATTGATGAAGCCATGCGAGCGCAAGCACCACTCGCTTGGAAAGTCCTGCCACAACTAGGGAAGCAAGAAGTTTACAAAAAAGCTTACGCCAATTTGCCCAACATTGTTGCAGAAATGATGGATGACATCAAAGCGGATATTGACAACCTACTCGATGTCAAGAAAATGACGGTAGATATTCTGATTGAGGACAAACAGCTTTTGAACGATATTTTTGAAGAGTGCGGAAAGGAAGAATTCAAGTTTATTGAAAAATCGGGAATCTATTTCGGGTTTATGTTTGGATTGATTCAATCGGTGGTTTGGTATTTTGTGCAAGAAAATTCTTGGTGGGCAGATGTCACTCTTTTCGATTGGCACGCAGGAAATATGCAATGGATAATTCTGATTTTCTTCGGTCTTTTGGTTGGATTGGCGACCAATATGATTGCCCTGAAAATAATTTTCTACCCACTAGAACCTGTAAATTTAGGTTTCTACAAGCTCCAAGGTCTGTTTATAAAACGCCAGCAAGAGGTCTCTCTCGTCTATGCCCGAATTATTTCCGAAAATATTCTAACCATGCCTCATCTTTTCGACACACTCACTCGGGGCTACAAATCTGACCAACTTACAAAACTTATCAGAAAGCATATTGACAATGCGGTAAATGAGGGAATTGGCTCAAACAAGACTTTGTTTGAGTTGATGGCAGGCAAAGACCGAATCAATATTGCCAAGAACATTGCCACGTATCGCTTCATGGAAGAATTGCCAGTTTCTATCCGACAAGTATTTGACTATGCAGGAAAAGCCTTAAATGTAGAAGCAAGTTTAGGAGAAAAGATGCAAAGACTTTCCGCCCACGAATTTGAAGGCTTTCTTCATCCCGTTTTTGAGGCAGATGAATGGAAATTGATTTTGGTAGGTGGATTTTTAGGTGCAGTTGCTGGGGCAATGCAGTTGTTAATGTTTTAGGCGGTTGGAAAGCAAAACCTCGGCAGTAGCTTTATCCTTGCCAAAAATTGAAAGTTTTCGTCTCGATAGCTCAACAGGATTATTTCCTCTCTAATTTTGAAGCAAAGAAATAATAGTAAACCAATACAGAGATATAAAAAGCGCACCCTGAAAGTAATCCAATCAGCATACTACGCCAAAATGGATATCCTAATACATTTAGGAAAATATGTGCTAGAATAGCTGAAAAAACAAATCCACCTTACACGTGTGTAAATGGACATAGGTTTAGGGGCAATCATTTCGTTACAATTGGTACATCGCCATGTTGATGCGTTCGATAAAAATAAAATTTTCTTAAATGGCTGTTTCTTTTTGCAAGAAGGTCAGGAGAATGTTTTCATGATCGATTGTACAATAATAAGCCTGTCTGATTGCATATGATTATTTATTGAAGCTCAATTTATTGTTTTATGCCTTCTATTTTCTCCATTCTCTTTTGTAGCGCAGATATTTTTTCTTTTAAAAAGTTTATTTCTTCCATGCTATTTATATTCATGTTTCCTTTATTGTAAGTAAAGCTACCAGCTACCGCATTGGCATAGTTATTAAAATTAGTATTCTCTTGAGTATCAATTAACTGAGATGGATGAATGCCTAGTATCTCAGCAATTGATTCTATCCTAGAGATTTTTACATCTGATAGACCTCTTTCTATTTTAGAAACACCAGGGACTGACATTCCTAATTGGTGCGCCATGTTTTCTTGCGACCAACCTTTTATCTGTCTAAAAGTCCGTATTTTTCTACCTATTGAAGTTAATAATTCCATATTTATGTTTTTTATTACAAGTGTAAATTTACATACTCACAGTATAATAAATAAGACTTACGAAATGGGTTATAAACAATAGATTGGGTTGCTTTGCATATTCATTAATATTTTAACCTCATTCAAAATGAAAAGAGTATTATTATCTATGGTTTCGATGTTTGTTTTTTTTGCTTGTACATTTGAAAACGAACAAATTGTTTCAGAAACAGAGTTGTTGAACTCAGAAGAAGAAATTCTCAACGATGTTAACTTTAATAGTTTTATGAGAATAGAATTAAATCTGATTCAAAGAAAGGCTGATTTAATTAGTACACTATCCGACAAAGAATTAGAAGCTCTGAAAAGCAAACTAAATATTGCTTTGGAATCTAAAAAGGAAATGTCTTTGGGAGAGTCTTATGTTTTAATTGGAATGAATGTCAAAAAAAGTGTTTTAGCAGAAAGAAATTTAGCCATCAATAATGTTCTATCTAGACTTTCTGAAGAAGATGTTTTAGATAACTTGAACAACGCAATAAAGGTTAAAGAAGAGCAAGACTATACATCTGGGAATGGCAACAAAACAACTGGATGTGCCGTGAATTTTGCCATTTGCTATCGTCAGGCAAGATCTGCCCAGCTTGATGGAGCTGTTCAGTGTCTCACACTTGCACCAGTAGCAGGACTCGGAGCGGCTTGTGGAGCTGTTAATAATATAATTGCAGCGGTTACTATGTCAGGTTGTGCTAGCGATTATGATGCATGTGCAAACTAAATAATTTAAGAGTCGTATAGTTAGCAGTAGTTATCCATAGAAACATCATCTATGGATAACTACTTTATGTTTTAATATCTTATATATGGATAAGGAGAAGAAAATACTTTTATGCTCAACAATTTATATGTTAGCATTTTTACTGGACATGTACTTGTTTTCTGAAAGAGTTATAGTAAATCCTGTCCACGTTTTGTTATTTATATTCCCTGTAGGTGCCGTTCTAACCTTTTTTCTGTCCAAGTCCGAGAATAAAGTAATATATTGGTTAGGAAGTATTTTGGATGTTGTTGATTCCTAGTCTGATACTATTCGCATTGTTTCTGGTAAGTAAGCAAATGCTATTTTTGATTTTTATCTTCTCCTATGCTAACTTGTTTAATATAATTATAGCAGTAATAGCTAGGAAATCTAAAAGAGTAATTATACCTGTTCTAAGTGTTATAATAATTCTAGTTTCTGTTTTTAGTATGGGCTTATATATTCCCAATCTATACACGCAGGAAATAGACATTTCTAGAGCTGTCAATAGATATATTCCCACAAATAACATAACCATAGTTGAAAATACCGATAAGGAAATTGCACAACAGCTAGAAGGAAAAATAACCGTAGTTGAATGTTGGGCTACTTGGTGCAAACCATGTATTAAATTGTTGCCTGCTTTTGAAAAACTTTCGAAGGGAAATATAGATACAGCCAAAGTTTCTTATATTACTCTAGTATCTAGTAACATTGGTAACGAAAGCATTGAAAAAGTCAATATTTTCATAAAAAGAAAGGAGTATTCCTTTCCAATATATAATGATTCAAGTGGAATTGTGTTAGACAGTTTGGGATTATACAGTATTCCTACTACACTCATAACAAAAAACGGGCAAGTAGAAAGGATTATAATAGGCTCTAGCTCTAACGAAACATACATTCAAGAGATTAAATATATTGTTGACTCTTTATCCAAACAACTATGATTCAAACAACCAATTTTATACGTAAACATCAGTACATATTTCTTGTAATTTTAGGAATTCTTGTAGCTATTTCTGCTCGATTTTATAATTTATCTGGAATAACGGCAAGTAACGATGTGTCTTTTTTAATATTTTATACCTTCATTTCTTTAGGTAGTGTATTCTTCTCATACAAAACAGTCAGATATAATGGAAAATACCGTTGGATAATTTTTGTGGCGTTTATATCTGTATTTGCCGTAAGTATGTCTTACTTAGTTGGTTTTTACCCCCAAGCGAAACAAATGGATACATGTATAATTATTTCTACAGTTTACACTATTGCTGTAATGTATAGAAGAGGAGAGGCTTGATCTTTTAGGTAAAAAAAACAAGGCGTGTCTGCTTTTAACTATTAAATGCTATCACCCAAAAACCTTCACTCTCGGTCTTATCATCTTCGCTTTAAATTCTGAAAATTCCATAATTTTAAAATCTTCGGAGTGGGGGATTAAATTGAAAAGTGGCATCATTTCGGGTTTGGGATGTCCAAGTTTTGGCGGTCGAGTTTCCGAGTTGCCAAATTCATTCAGCTTCCACGAAGAATCAGCAAGGCGGCTTGTTCACAGTAATTATTTTGCTCTCTGACAAATCACGTGGTTAAGTTTTGGCTTGATGACTTTAAGGCAAAGATTTTTTACGCTTTTAGCGCAAAAAACCTTTGCCTATTTTAGATTTGTCAAAGAACTATTATTTTTTGCTCCATTTACTTTCAATAGCACAACCACCAGTACGTAACAGAGCCAATATTGGACAACGGGCATCCACTTTCTCTCCCAGACTCCTTACTTGGTCTTCGGTTACCTCACCAAGTACTTTCGCACTAAGTCGTACATTTTTGTAGCTCCCATTTGAATGGTCTGCCTCGCCCATAAAGCCTGAAAGGTCAAGATCAATTTCAACGTCTATCTCTATTTGCTCAATTTTCAAGGAGAGTTCCTCAGCTACAACTTGAGCTTGTTCATTTTGACAACCAGCTAAGGAAGCAATAAAATATTGCATAGGATTAGCCCCAGTATTTGAACCGCCATCTTCAATAGGTTCATCTAATCGAAGTTGCCATTCTGTATTTGTAATGCTCACTTGAGTGGGCCAGCCAGTTCCTTTCGCTTCTGCTTTGAAGGTTTCTAAATGTGAATTTTCCATTTTGATATTGTTTTTTAGGTTTTTCTTACTTTATACAGTTCTCGTTTTTTTTCCTGTATTACATTTCGAATGTTTTTGTTTTCGGTCTTATCATTTTCGCTTTAAATTCTGAAAATTCCATAATTTTAAAATCTTCGGAGTGGGGAATCAAATCGAAAAGAGGCATCATTTCGGGTTTAGGTCGGTCGAGTTTCCGAGTCACCAAATTCATCCAGCTTCCACGGAGGATCAGTAAGGCAGCTTGTTCTCCATTCTCCTTGTAAAACCCTTGTCGGAATTGGTAGAATCTACCATCGTGAGTCATTCCCGAAACCTCAAAATCAACAAAAATTGTCTCTCCAAAAAGAACCTCTTTGAAGTAAGTGATTTCCTCACCAAAAATAATTGGTCCAAATTGGTGTTTCGCAAATTCACTTTGCCCAAATCCATTCTCATTCAATAGGCTAAAGCGAGTGTGCGTTGCCAAATCTGTATAGCGGGAATTTGCTAAATGCCGATTCGGGTCTAAATCTGACCAACGGATTTCGTAAGTTTTATAGTATTGTTTCATGCTGTATTTCTAGCGATCGTCTCCCATTTTATTGATTACAAAATAAGCGATTAGGGCAATCACGCCAATTCCAAGTGCGAGCATTATCATAGTAGAGGAGTTAAAAAGTGAAGATTCCATTTCGTTCATTGTTTAAGGTAATGAATTATCTTTCAATATACTTTCAACATGTTAAAGACTATAATTTAAGTAGATGGACATAACTAAGGAACGGAAATTAAATAAGATGCTACTTTCTCTTGTTTCTTTTTGGGCTATTCTTCGTTAAAAAAGTTTGCCGTAGCGGTGCTATGCCAAACTTTTTTGCCTAAACTAGCCTCAAAAATAAACTGCGACAAAACACGCATTTATTTATTCCCCGTTCCTAAGTTGAATATTTCGGCTATGCAGATTTTTCATCCAGATAAGCTGATTCCCAGCCAGGACTAAAAACGCAGACCTAGCCATAGCTAAGGCGAGTGTTTTCAACGCAATATGGGTGGAAAAGATGCCAGCCAAATGTTGTTTTTCGAGTAGAATACAATTTACTGAAAAATTGGGCTTATTTCTCAACCTAATCAGTACATCCTCAAATCATAAACTCCACTCAAGAGGTTTTTCAAAATAGATATCTGTATTATTTTTTTTATAACAACATGATTTACAATAACTTATATTAATATTTTTAAATTTCCACTTATGCTCACTTAAAAAAAGAGTACTAAATGTGTACCATTATTATGTGTTTGTATTACCAAGGGTAAGAAAATTAAAATAGTATGGTGCGCTACTCAGATAGTATCCAATATTTTTCACGATTTCATCAAAAGAAATAAAACAATGGGAAAATCAATTTTGCTTATCGGTCTTTTAGCGTCAATGTCACTTGCCATTGGCTCTCTTTTTAAATTTATGCACATGCCTGGCGCAGAAATTATGATGTATGGAGGCCTTGTCTCTTTTTCTTTTTTATTCGCTCCATTGTGGTTTTTCAGCCGTATGAAGGTAGAATCTATGACAGGTTTAGATAAGTTCAGTTGGAGTATAGGCGTAGCCTCTGGTATTGTCTTGGCAATTGGAGGTGTATGTGAATTCTTACATTACCCAGGCGCTGGCATCATGGTTTTTGCAGGAGGTTCACTCTTTGCACTCATCTATTTGCCCTCTACTTTCTATGG
>JBLIFI010000057.1:0-15711 GCA_047633715.1 Flammeovirgaceae bacterium | reverse complement strand
GGAGAAACCTTTGTTCACATATTCTATCTCTCCTTTCGGATTGGTAATAATGATTGCATTGTCGGTATTGTCGGCAACCAATGCAAGCTGGTGGATTTCCTTTTGGTATTCTTTTGGAACTGAACGATTTTCAGAGACTTCGGTATCAATAAAGAATGTCCGAGCAGTTTCTCCATTGGGCTTTGCGGTACTTTCCGAGATTCTTGCCTCAATTTTTGTTCCGTCAGATTTGGTAAGGCTCTGGTTTCTGATATCCAGAATAGCCTGAAACTCTTTCCCAATCAATTCGCCTCTCCACAAACCTTGGCTCGCTTTGTTGGCAAAAGTGATTAAACCATTGGCATCGGCTACAATTATCGGATTGTGAAAGCCATTGAAAATAGATTGGCAATCTGCGTAGCCCGCAATGCTATTTTTTTCTTCATGCCCATTTCCGTTGCTGTGCCCATTCCCATTAGAATCGTTGTCGGGAATGAGCTTGTCTCGTTTTATATTTTCTCCTAAAGCCATATTATATATATATGTGTTAGTACCTAAATCTCAATTATTAAGTGATAATATGAAACTTCCATCATCACTCTTTCTAAAAACAACTAAAAATAGTGTTTTAAATTGGAATTTGAGGAGATTTCACTTGTTAATATATGCTATTGCATTGGCCTGTGTCTGAAAAAGAACACTTACATGGTCAGTTGTTTTTTCATCTTTTCGGACTTCTTAATCAATTCTATCAATTGCAATAGCCCGTTGCTGTCTTCATCATCAAACTTTAGGCTAAATACAGATTTTAACTTTCCATCTTCTCCTTCCACAGTAAAAGTTGCGTCTGCTATGGTGCTTTTTATGTTTTCATAAAGTGGGCCGTACTGCCTTTTCTGCTCTGTGCCCATGGCATCTATCGCTTCATCTACATTTAGATACATGCTCATTGGGTTTGCTATTGCCATATCATTTACCCAACCTCCATTATCAATAGAATTAGTAAATGTTTCTTTTTCTGTGCTGATAATCAGCATATTGTCTTGTAAGCTTGCGAAAGCATCATTGCCCATTGAGAGCGCAGCGTTGAGTCGGAAATACTCTCCATCTTCGGCAATAATTCCACTTTTTCGCATTCCCAACATCATTTTCTTCATCTTGGATTCATCTACTCCTAAGGCAAGAAGTATTTGCGGAGATGAGGTTTCCACTACTTTCGTTACATCATACGTATTGAATTCCTCATCCATTTCTTGCGTAATAATTTCTTTCTTTACCGTCTTCATTCCTGTTGCCCCAATAAATAAACTTCCGTCCATTGAGCTGAAAAACTCATCTTCTGTCATTTGCATTCCCATTAGGAAACCCGCTAACTGCTGTTTTGCCATTTCGTCTTTCATCAGTAGGTTTCTGATGTTATCTACATCAAATCGGAGATTGGTAAAACCGAGTGCATTATCTACATAAAACATATTAAGAGTTTCGCCTAGCTTCACATCTTCTGTCAACTTGGCAATCGCTTCCTCTTTTCCTTTCATGGCATAAGCGGTGGTGCTTAGTTGGATTTCTCCATCATCGAAATCCATTCCGCCTGTAACATGCGAAACCCAATTGTCTTTCATTGCCAAATTCAGATTACTGTTATCAGAAGATTTTATCATTTCATCCAACTGTTTCATGTTGAGGTAGAAACCCACATCTGGTGCATCTGCCATCAACTGCTTCATTTTTTCGTTGGAGGCTATGGAACTGTTCTTTTTATCAGTAAATACTTTCTTCAATTCTTCTGTCGGATTTAGCTCAGCAGATTTATCAGCAAAGCACAATGCCAATATCTTATCTGTCCAACCGAAAGCCATTCCTTTTTCTTTGTTGTATCTGAACTTATAGCCTTTTCCAGATTCTGTTTCCCCTTTCAAATCCGAAGGAGGATTATCATCCAGAATAGCTTCTAATTCTTTTACATCAGACAATTTGAATAGAGCCACAATTTGAGCAGGTCTCCCTTGATAATAATCATTAGAAAAATAGACGAAAGCATCTGCCAACACATCAACTCCTATTTCAGAAGGGTCTTTAAGGATTTTCTTCCATTTCTGATCGTCTGTCTCCACAGGTTTCTCATCTCCACTATCGGCAGACTGGCTTCCTTGTAGCGCATCGGTAATACTGATTTCCCCGAGCTTATCGAAAAGCACTTTCTGGGCAATACTGCTGGTGTTAATCACTCCAACCGCCATTGCCGTTTCGGGAATTTTATTGGTCAGCGACTCAGATTTGTCTTTGCAGGAAGTAAATAAAACCAAAAGCAAAAAAGCGAGAGGTTGGATTTTATTAAATGAAGCTATTTTCATGATACGGATTTTATTGTTTCAACTAGTTGTTTGGATAAAACACGCTGTAAAAATAGCAAAAGCAAGCTACTTTCATAAAGTGCCTTGCTTTGAGTTGAAACAAAACTGATTGGTAAACTTGTTTTTTTTACCCTCATTCGCTTCAAGCTAGATTCAACACAGTAACAACGAAGGTTAGTCACAAATAGAGTATGTTAGGAAAAATATTCACACTTGTGATGTGGTTTTTTTAATCTAACCTATTTAGTTTTGCAATTTATGCTACAAGTTGTAGTACACTATCTACTCAATAAATACTCAACCTTATGTTGCTAAAAGCAAAGTTAACAGTCTTGCTGACTGTTTTTTCGTGTGTATTCCTGTACGCACAAGACTGGAATAATTACCAACCTATCCAATCTGAAGGGCAAATTCCAAAAGAATTTCTATCCTCCTCCACAGAAAAATTCATTTCCAAAGTAGAATCCATCTCTTCTGAAAAGAAAAGGAGAGAGCAACGCAAAGAGGAGCAGTTCTACCTACAAAGCACTTTCAATATAGACCAACTCCTGCTGAGTGGAAACGTACTGTTCAATGACCCCATAAGTATATATGTGAATAAGGTGGCAGATGAGCTTTTGAAAAACAATGCTGGTTTGCGTAAAAAACTGAAATTTTATGTGGTAAAATCACCCATTTCAAATGCTTTTGCTACAGAAAGGGGAGCGATATTTATTAATATGGGGCTTTTGGCACGACTGGAAAATGAAGCACAATTAGCTTTTATTCTCAGTCATGAAATTACTCATTACACTAAAGATCATGTGCTGAAACGATATATCAATAATAGAGATATGACGGATAAAAGATCTAAAAACTACAAGCAATACAAAAAAAGCTCAGGTTATGAGGTGCTTTTAGCAAAATCCAATTACTCTAAAAAAAATGAAAAAGAGGCAGACAGAGTTGGTTTGGGCGCATCTCATTTTGTCGCAATAAATTAAAACGCACTTTTTAAATGAAATAGTGGAGCATTATGAATGCCAGATTTTTAATAAATCCAACGTCTGGCAGGGTTTTCAACCTCTGCCAGCGTATGCTTTTTTTTAGTGTGCGACATTGTGAGATGCGCCCGTTGGTTTAGACTTATTCTTGAAATCAAAATACA
Source organism: Flammeovirgaceae bacterium (assembly GCA_047633715.1). Classification (GTDB taxonomy): domain Bacteria; phylum Bacteroidota; class Bacteroidia; order Cytophagales; family Flammeovirgaceae; genus JBLIFI01. The sequence goes on along the minus strand of JBLIFI010000057.1, from coordinate 12,231 downwards.
GCACCGAAAATATAGAACAAGTATTTGATGTATTGAAATCGTCTGGCGAGCCTTATAAGGCTATTGATTTCAATGAGATTTCATACAAAGCTTCTAATTTATGGAAGCTAGAAGCATTGCTGACGTTTGAGGAGGAGGAAGAGGACGGTGGCAAAAAGAAACGAAAGGGCGGGAAGAAGTTTATATTCAAAATTGGAGATAGAGAATATGAACAGGCAGAAGGAGGTGATGTAGAAGAAAATGATGAAGACAAATTAAGTACACATCCTGCCCCAGAGGAAAGAAAAGAACTTATAGAGGAAATGTTGGAAGGCAAGAATTCATCGGGAAGTGAATTTGTTATTTCAGAAGATGAATTTAAGAAAATTCAAAATATTTCCCGTTTTGAATTGGTAGGAATGTTTTTAAGCAAAAGAGCTTATTTAGATGCACTATACCATTCGCTATTGTTGCTTCAAACTTATCCAGAATCAAACTACCTCAAATTGGGAGTGACAAAATCCTTATACGGATTGAGTAAGTATGCCAATGAATCTGAGAAATTCAATCAATATCTCGGCTATGATAATATCCCGAGCAAACTAATCTCACTTTCGAGAGGTCGTGAAATGAGCAGAAGAGCAGAAATGAATACTTTGGCGTTAGATTATGCTTATGGGTTATATAGCAAAGACACAACAAGCCTCTATTTAGAGAGAATTTCGTTGGATTTGATAAACGATGGATTGGAATTCAATAAACCTGTTTTCAAAGATGATTCTGAGGATTCTACCATGATAGCGCTTTTCAAAGAAAGCAGATTCAAAGATTTGTACGATTGGCAAGTAAAAGAACGTAAAAGAATTGTAGACAGAGATAGTTATTTTGAAACGAAGAAGGGAAAAAAAGAACTTAGCAAATGGCAGCGTGAAATTAAAAGAAAAGGCTTTAGTGTGGGTACAGACAAAGTGGTCATCTTTTCTCCACTCTCAATTTCTTTAGATTTTAGAAAAGGAAAAATCAAGAAAAAAAATAGTGCGTTGGATTATGTCTTGGCAGAAAAAAACCAAGCAACCATGAAGCGGAGTATTGACAAAGCGTCTAAATCAGTAGGGATTGATGTTGAATTCTTAGATGCCAAAGCAATAGAAAATGGCAATGAGACTGATAAATTTAACGATATTTCCATCATAAACAATTGGTATTCAGAAGTATTAAACCATGATGATATAGAAGAAGATTTCATTCCGAGCAACTATGATGAAATGTTGCGAATGAAAGATAAATACCAGACTCCCTACTTCGCAAACACAGGAATTGTGTCTTATAAAGCCAAAAGAACTGGTAAAGGATGGCAAGTGTTTACTACACTTATTCTTACGCCTTATTCTTGGATATATGCACCAGTAGCGATTGGGAAAATAGTTACGCCAGCAAAAAAAGTCATGGGATATAGTGTGGTTTATGATGTAGAGAGAAATATGCCAGTTATGGCAAGTGAAAAAGAACTGCGTGGAAAAGTTTCAAATGGAACAATGTATTTAATTACTAAAGATCAACTCACTCAATTAAAAAGGAAGCGCAAGAAAAAATAGTGTTTGTGAATTCAGAAAGTGTTGCAAGAGTAAACTCATATTTTCAGTCTTAATATCAAACTAATGCATAATTATGAATAAGAAATCAAGAATTATCATTGCATTTTTTCTTGCCTTTATTTCAGTATCTGCCACCGCCCAATCTGATGAAGATAGCCTAGCCAGTTATTTCGATGATGGTGGAAGGGGCAACTACAATTTTTGCCTGAAAGTAGGCACTGTTGCCATTTTAAACGGAGAACAGGCTTTGCACTTAGAAGTAAGACCTTTCAAAAGTATAAGTTTTGAAGTAAGTGCTGGGCGTCTTACATCAAGTTACTTATACGAGTTTGAGTTTGATAAAGTAGCAGATAGTGAACTGGGAGACAACGTGAACAGCGGTAGAATGATTGGCGGAAGAGCCAAATGGTATGCCATGCAGAAAGACCTGCTTGGGTTGTACTGGAGTTTAGGGTATTATGACAAACGATTTGATACCAAACTATTTTCAGACGATTTGATCTATACAGAAATTGGTCTGGACTATGGAATTGTAGCAAGAGTTGCCCCACATATTCTTGTTGACTTCTCTGTTGGAGTTAGACAAAGAAGCAGAAGAGTAGAAGGAGATTCTATATTAGATTCAGACAATAATACAACACTAGTTCCCATAGCACTAAAAGTAGGCTATGCTTTTTAGTAAAAATCTCATTTCAATACATAGGTATGTTGGTATAAGTCGTCTAAATAGTTCTAGCGTCCGCTCGGACTTGTGATTTCGAGGAAGCGTCCGCTTCAAAAAGTGCTGTGCGCCCAAGCCGATATACCTATCCATACAAAAACTATTTATACAGTTATTTATTTTCATTCATTTCAACAAAAAAACATGCGAATATCAAGTGCATTTTTAAGCATTGTTCTGTTACTATTTTCATCTCAACTCTTAACTGCACAAGACGTGCAGTGGGGACCTGAAATGAAAAAAAGCTCTCGCTGGGAATCTCTTCGAGATGTCATAAGTGTAAATGATAATGGGCTTTTCGCCTATACTTACACTAAAAAAGGCCCTGCAATTCAGTTGTATAACGAAAGCTTCGCTCTTAAGAAACAAGAACAAATAGACCTGAAGTACAATAAGAAGAGCCTAGATTATGATGGTATGCTAGAGATTGGTGGAAAAATATATGCTTTTGGAACTTTTGACAATAAGAAAGACAAGAAAACATACATTTTCAATCAGGAGATTAGCCAGAAAACACTTTTGCCAACTGGGAAACTAACTAAAATTGGCGATGCAACAAGTAGGAAACGTGGACTTATATCTATGTATAATGACAATAGCGGGAGTTTCTCAAAAAAATTATCTGACAATGAAAAACGACTGATGATTATCTCAAATGATAATGTAAAGAAAAAAGACAATGAGAGCTTTCAAATCAGTGTGTTTGATGAGACGATGAATCTCGATTGGACGAAAGAAGTTAAACTTCCCTACCAAGAAAAAGAATTTATGATTCAAAGCTGGACATTAGGAAACGATGGCAGCGTGTATATTTTGGGCAAAAGAAATAAAGAGAAGAGCGAACAAAAGAAAGATTGGAGCAAATACGAATACCTAGTGCTTGCTTATACCAACAAAGGTAAAAGCTACAAGGAATTTAAATTAGATAAGAAAGACAGGTTTCTAAGCGATTTAGCCTTTAAGGTAGATGAAGATGGAAACTTGGTTTGCGCTGGCTTCTATTCAGATCCAGACTCTTATGGTCTCATCGGTACATTTTTTATGTTGGTTGAAGCCAAAACACAAAAGGTTCTGAAGCAAGGAGAAAAAAGGTTTGATGATGACTTTTTACGTGAATTTATGAGTAAAAAGCAAAAAAGAAAGGACGATAAAGGGAAAGATGCAAAAAAAGGATTAAGCCGTTTTGACTTAGATAAGCTAGTTCTTACAGCTGATGGAGGCGCAGTATTGATTGCCGAACAGTTTTACATTACTACACATACCTACCGAGACTCTAATGGAAATACAAGCACTTATCGTATGTATCATTATAATGACATTATTGTGGTAAGCATTGAGCCTGATGGCTCTATTGCCTGGGCGAGTAAGATAGACAAATCACAATCTGGCAGATCTAGCAGATACCTTTCTTATACTTATGTCATCAACAGCGACAATATTCATATATTATACAACAGATGGGATTCAAGAAAAACATCAAAAGTTGTTCAGGCTACTATTGACAGCGAAGGTGCTGTGAAAACGAAAGACTTAATGTATAGTAGCAAGAAAGAAGTGCTACTAATTCCTTCAAGTTGCGAGCAGGTAGATAATGGGGAACTCATCATTTATGGCGACTTCAAGAAAATATTTAAACTCGGATTGGTAAGTTATTAACGTATGCAGGGCTTTTTTATAAAGGCTTATTTTTTTGTTGGATTTCGTAGCTTGTTTATTGATGAGAAGAAATTAGCATTTCCGAAACTCGTCAATAAACCCTGAGAGTTAAGTGAGCTGGTGAGAGGTCGCTGGGCGGCACTCCGCCAATTTTGGGGAATGGTTTATCACTTTGAACGCTCTTTGCTCCAAACTCAACTCTACCAAATGCCAAACTCAATTTCAGTTTCCTTTCCCCAAAATTGAATGCGAACGGCCAGTTGCGGACGGCTAGTCGTGGTGTTGGCTACAATTCTCTAATAAAAAAACGGTTTTTTGTCATCCTGAGCTTGCGAAGGAACTATCTTAAAATCTCAAGAGATAGATGTTTTATAAATCGGTAACCGATGCTATCAACATGATAGCGTATGAAGTTTCTTTTTTTTTATTCGTAAGATGTTGATATTCAGTATTTTATTATGTAATGAGAAAAAAAACAAAATCAGAACTGAGTAAATAACAATTTTCATCTGTAAAAAGAAAAGTTTCGAAACAGGAGTTATTAAGTACAATTACCAAAAGAAAGGCAATGATTTCTCAATCATTGCCTTTCTTTATTTGTTCAAAAACACGACTTTTATAACATATCATTTCATAACATAACTCACTCCAAAAAATGCTTCCACTCAAACTAACTATCGAAGGGCTTTATTCCTACCAAACGGCACAAACAATTGATTTCGAGAAACTGACTTCCAACCAACTATTCGGGATTTTTGGCTCGGTAGGAAGTGGGAAATCATCTATTTTGGAGGCAATGGTTTTTGCACTTTATGGCGATACGGACAGACTGAAAAAAAGTGGCGAGTCGAGGAATTACAACATGATGAATCTGCAATCGGACAGAATGCTGATTGATTTTGAATGTTTGACAGGCAAAAATGAGAAATACCGATTCATTTATGAAGCTAGGCGTAATTCTAAGCGGTTTGAGGATGTGAAGCCCAAAGAACGGAGAATTCTGAAAGAGGTAAATGGCGAGTGGGAAGGCGTGGAAAGAGCAAGTACGGAGGAAATTTTGGGTATGAGTTACAAGAATTTCCGGCAAACGATTATTATTCCCCAAGGCAAATTTCGGGATTTTATTGAGCAGACTTCTGGAGATAGAACTAAGATGTTGCAGGAGCTTTTTCAGTTGGAGAAATTCGATTTGTCAGATAAAACCAACTCGATCATAAAAGCCAATAATGCCGAAATCCAGCATCTTTCTGGTAAATATTCTATGTTAGAGGAGTTCACTGAAGTGAGAGGAAAAGAGCTAAAAGCCGAATCTGAAAGCATTGAAACTGAAAAAGGGAAACTCGAAAAGCTGATTTCGGGGCAACAAACCGATTTGCAGAAACTCGAAGCTCTGCAAAGTTTGGCGAGCGAATTGGAAGTCGCCAACGCTAATTTGAAGAAATTGGAAAGTAGGGTAGGGGAGTTTGAGCAGAAGAAATCCCAACTACAACACTATCAAATTGCCTATGAATTATTTGCCGAAAAGCTCAACAAAGCAAAGGACTTGTCTAGCGAAGTTTCTGCCAAAACTAAGTCGATAGAAAAGCTAAATGCTGATTTTGCCAAATTGGAAAACCAAGCAGAGTTGGCGGAAAAGGAATTGGAGACTGCCAAGGCAGAATATGAAAACCGAGATAAATATCGCCAACAATGCGAAGATTTGAAGCAGATTATCAAAATCCAAACGCTAAATAATGAGTTGGAGAATGCAGAAAAAACTGTGGTGGAATCGAAATCCAAACATGGACAAACCTCTGAAAAACTCAAATTTCAACTAGAAAAAATAGCTGTTTCAGAAAAGGAATTGGAAAGCCTGAAATCTGAGAAAACAGATATTTCCACGCTGAAAGATGCGCAGAATTATTTCCAACAAAAAGCAGAAAAGCAAAAGCGATTGGCGGAAACCCAAACCAAATTCACAAAGGCTTCGGAGGAATTGAAGGAGGTGGAAACCAATATTTCCCAACTCGCCACAGATTACGGAATGCCAATTTTGAATGATGTGGAATTGGTTAGTATCGAAATTGACAGCCAACAAAGAGACTTGAAAAAGTTGGTCAAAGAATTGGAAAATGAACTGGGAGAGTTGAAAATCCGCCAAGCTTTTGCCGATAAGGCGAGCCATTTAGTTGACGGGAAAGCTTGTCCGCTTTGTGGTTCGGAGCATCATCCGAATGTGGCGCACGGGGCAGATATTTCCGATTCAATCCAACAAAAAAATGAGCAGAAACAGGCTTTTCAAGAGCAAAATGAACAGTTGGAACGAGATATGCAACTTTCGGAACGCTTGAAATATACGCTCGACCAAAAACAACCTAAGTTTAAGGAAGCAGAAAAAGAGTTGGCGCAAAAGCAGGCTGAACTGGAATTGTTGCTGAAAGAAACCCAATTCGCTCAATTCAATTTTGCGGAAGTGGGAAAGGAAATTGCCAACTACGAAAAGCGGAATTTGGAAATCGCTCACTCCGAATCGGAAATTTCCAAAACTCGCCAACAAATTGATTCGCTTAGAAAGCAGGTGGAAACGGCTCAAACCAATTATTTAAAAGCAGAAGGAGAAACAGAGAAATTGAAAGCTACAATCTCAGTAAGCAGGGAAAATATTAGAGAATTTGACGCTGAAAAAGTAGAGAAATATTTGCAAGTGAGTTTGGCAAAACTGAACCAGAGTTTGAAAGCTGGCGAGCAGAAGGCAGCGCATGCGGAACAGAATTATGAAACTGCGCAATCCAAATTGCAAACTGTTTCCAATGAGTTGAACTCAAAACGTGGGCAACTTTCCACGGAGCAGAGCAATTTGGTTTCAATCCAAGAAAAAGAAGTTCTGAATCAGCAAGAAATTGATAGTCAGCTTGCTGAAAGTGAATTTAATGATATTGAAATCATCAAAAAATTGCTCAGTCAGAAACTGGATAGGGATAAAATCACTCAAGAAATTCAGGCTTTCCAACAGGAATTGAATTTGGCTGAATCCAAACAAAAGGAATTGAAAGCCAAAATGGGCGAGCAGGTTTTCAGTAAAGAACAACTTCTGGAACTGAGCCAAAAACTCACTCAATCCAAACAGCAATTGGAGTTGGTGAGCGATTCACTTTCGGTGAAAAGAAAGGCAATTGCCGAGAATCAGGAAAAACTCATTCAGAAAACAGCTTGGGCAACCGAACTCAAAAACCTGGAACTCCGCAAAGAGAACTTAGGTGAACTCCGCAGGTTGTTTACTGGGAAAGGCTTTGTAGAATATGTCAGCTCGGTGTATTTGCGAAATTTGGTACTTTCTGCCAATGAGCGATTCACGAAAATGACACAAAACAAACTCAGTCTCCAACTGAATGAAAACAATGATTTTGAAGTTCAAGATGCGCTGAATGGCGGAAAAACCCGCTTGCTCAAAACGCTTTCTGGCGGGCAAACTTTCCAAGCTGCCTTATGTTTGGCTCTTTCCCTTGCCGAAAATGTGAAAACACTCAATCAATCTGAACAGAGCTTTTTCTTCTTAGATGAAGGCTTCGGAACGCTCGACCGAGACTCTCTCCGTGTGGTTTTTGAAACACTCAAATCGCTCAGGGAAGAGAACCGAATCGTAGGCGTAATTTCCCATGTGGAAGAAATGCAACAGGAAATTGAGGTGGCTTTGCTTGTGGAGAATGATGCGGAGAAAGGTAGTTTGGTGAAAGCGAGTTGGGAAAGCTGATTAGTTGATGTGGGGATTTGTTGATGCGATGATTTGGAAATGTGAGAAAATGAAAATGAAAACTCAAATTGATTTGGGAATTTCTTTTTTCTAAAAATCAATTGCCACCTGCTTCAGCTGGTGGTCTTGAAGATGATAAGGAAATTTAGACTATATAATAATGCAAAATCCTTATTTTAGCCTAACAAGCAAATTGAAATCATGATAGAATCATTCAAAATAGAGAATTATAGGCTTTTCAGAGATTTGGAAATCAAGTCGCTGAAAAGAGTGAACTTGATTATTGGTAAGAACAATTCGGGGAAAAGCACTTTTTTGGAAGCGATTAGATTGTATTGCTCTAAAAATCTGTCTAAATATGTTCTGAAAACATTATCTGATATCATGTATGAAAGAGGTGAATTTACATTTACTGATAAATTAAATGATTACAATGTTTGGAGCAGAATAATTTATTTGTTCAAGGATTTAAACCATGAAAATAACATTTATATTTCTTCTGAAAATGGCGAAAAGATAATTCTAAGAAAGAGTATAGGTCAGAAGAAAAGTATTACTATTGACCTTGGATATAATAAAGGCGATTACTTGTTTTCAGATTTGTTGAGTAATTCAATAGAAGAATCAACTATAAATAGTTCGCCTTTTTACTCCTTCATTACCTACAAAGGCGACATTTCTCAAAAAATCCAAAACCTTGCTATTGAATGGGGAAAAAGCATTGCCTTGCGCTCCAAAAAAGAAAAATATGTATTGGAATGCCTTCAAATGATTGATTCCCGAATTTCTGGCTTTACTTTCAGAGATAATGACATTGGACAGAAGCAGGCAATTGTGGCGATTGAAGGTGTAGATGAACCTTTACCAATCAATAATTTGGGCGATGGAATTACCCATGCGCTTATCATCATTATCAATTTCCTAAAGCAAGAAAACCAAACTGTGCTGATAGATGAGTTCGAGAATGGCATTCATTGGTCGGCTCAGAAAGATATTTGGAAAATTATTTTCAAGCTTTCCAAGGAAATGAATCAGCAGGTTTTCTGCACCACGCACAGTAGAGATACACTTGAAGCCATGCAACAAGCTTCTTCGGAAATGGATATGGAAAGTGAGGCACGAATTATCAAGCTCAAATATTCCCAAAAAGAGCAAGATATTCAGGCGGTGGAATTAGATATTGAGAAAGTGAAAAGTGTATTGGAACAAGACCTAGAAATTCGATAATATGAACAATCAATTATTGTATGTAGAAGGCGGAGACGATATTAACTTTGTAGAAGAACTTCTGAAAAGAAGGAAAATAGAAAAACAGTTTGGCATTGAGCGAAGTGGAGGCTTACAAAACCTTAAAAAAACGTTGCCCGTTCTCATTGAAACTGCGTCTTACGAAACCATTGGAGTAATTGTAGATGCAGACGAAAATATCAAATCTCGTTGGGAGGAAATCAGAGAGATTTTAGTTGGAAATGGCTATGAAAATGTTCCCCAAAAATTGACTCCAAAAGGATTGATTTTGGAAGATATGGATTTGCCCAAAGTGGGTATTTGGATTATGCCCAACAATCAAGTAGAAGGAATTCTGGAAGATTTTGTTTCTTATTTGGTAGATGAAAATGATGAGTTGTTTCCAATTGCCCAAAAAGCAGTTGGCGATTTACTGAAAAATGGGAAAGCAAGATTCAACCAAAACAACAAAGCCAAAGCCACGATTCATACTTGGCTGGCTTGGCAGAAAAGACCTGAATTGTCTTTGTCAATGGCAGTTTCACATCAGCATCTCAAAAACTATATTTTAGACGATAAAAAAGCTTCTGATTTTGTGAATTGGTTACAGAAGCTTTTCAAAAAGTAATCAAAACTATGAAACCAGACATCAAACAACATTGGGAAGCAGTTTATGAAACTAAGAACCCGACCAAGTAAGTTGGACACAGGAAAAGCCAAATACTTCACTTGAATTCATACGCTCATTCGGGTTGAGTAAATCAGCAAAAATAATTGATATAGGTGGTGGAGATAGCAAATTGGTAGATTATCTACTTGTTGAAGGCTTTTGAAAACATTACTGTACTTGATATCTCCGCTAAATCGCTCGAAAAAGCCAAGGCTAGACTTGGTAAAAATGTAAATAGGGTCAATTGGATTGTGAGCAACATTACCGAATTTGAACCAAATCAAACCTATGATATTTGGCACGATAGAGCTGTGTTTCACTTCCTGATTTCGGCTGGGCAAATCAAAACCTATTTGAAGATTGCCAGAAAAGCGGTCAGCGGATTCATGACAATTGGGACATTTTCAGAAAATGGCCCTGAAAAGTGTAGCGGACTTGAAATAAAGCAGCATAAAATTGATCATACTACTGTACATTTAATAAAATAGCGGAATGAAAAGCCATTTGTGTTTGTTTAAACTGACGTAGAATATACTTGAATTTTTTTTGGAGTGAATTAGCAAGAATCACGATTTTATCTACTTCATTCCTAAAGACTGAAACTGCTTTTGGAGTTGCCTCGTCAGAATATGTTTTGACTGCTATTTTCAAGTAAAATGTTCTTTCATCCTGACACCGTAGGTTTTGTCCAATCTGCATAAATACGCTTAATTGTTGGGTTTCCATACTTGGCAATTTCATCAAGCATCTCTTGTACATTGGCATGAGATACATTATCTGCATCAATCAGTACTGCAAGCTTTTCGTCTTTCATAGGAAGTTTTGTCTTTAAATTACCTGTAGGAAATTTACAAAGCACAGTATCTAAAAATTTCAGCTAAAACCCATCAGAGTTCGGTCCGAGCTTAATCCAAATTAAACCTTCTCCCAAAACAATTGTCAAATAATCGTAACTTTAGTGAGGAACCGATTTTAGCAAAAAAGACAATTATGCCTTCTATATCCCAAAGAGAAATCCAGCATTTGTATTGGCGAGCCGAGTTTGGTTTGTCGGTAAGTGAACTAGGGAAAACTCCCAAAAATAGGAAGTCGGCATTGGATGAGCTGTTTAAGCGAGCCAAGAAAATTACTCCATTGCCCAAGCCTAAAATGCCATTACCTTCTTGGGAGAGCGTGAAAAAAATGAGCCCAAAGAAAAAGAATGAACTGAGGAAAAAGGGAGTTGGCGAAGCGAGGGATTTGAATGAGGCTTGGGTCAAGCAAATGGCGAGTGCCAACTTGGGGACTTTGCGTGAGAAAATGGCTCTGTTCTGGCACGGACATTTTGCCTGCAAGCTCGAAAATCCGTTTTTGGCGCAGAATCAAATCAATTTGTTGAAAAAACATGCTTTGGGGAGTTTCCGAGAAATGCTTTCGGGAATTGCCAAAGATGGCGCAATGATTCTGTACCTCAATAATCAGCAAAACAGAAAGGGCAAGCCTAACGAGAATTTTACTCGGGAATTGATGGAGCTTTTCACGGTTGGGCGTGGGAATTATACCGAAAATGACATTAAAGAGGGCGCAAAAGCTTTCACAGGTTGGTCGGCAAATAGAATCAATGGGGATTTCATGTTTAGGAAACGGCAACATGATTTCGGAAGTAAGAATTTTATGGGCAAAACTGGCAACTTCGATGGGCAGGATATTATTGATATAATTCTTGCCAAGCGAGAAACCGCAACGTTCATTTCCCGAAAACTCTACAAATATTTCGTCAATGAAATCCAACCAAATGAGAAACATATTGAAGAATTGACCGATGTGTTTTTCAAGTCTGATTATGACATTGGCAAAACGATGCGCTTTCTATTTGACCAAGATTGGTTCTACGAAACTGTAAATATCGGTTCTAAAATAAAATCTCCCATAGAGTTTTTGGCTGGACTGATGAGAAAACTTGAGCTTAATTTCCAAGAAGAAAAAGGAATTTTATTCACGGAAAAAGCATTGGGGCAAATTCTGTTTTTTCCTCCGAATGTAGCGGGTTGGCCTAGCGGGAAAACATGGATTGATAATGCCACTTTGCTGATTCGCCTCAATTACCCTAGCTATATTTTCAGCAATACGGAAATAGAAATCAACTTGAAAAATCCACCCGAAACCAAGCCTGTGAGAGTGGGCAAAAAAATGGAAGTAACTGCCAATTTGAAACCGCTGATGAATGCTTTCAAAAAAACAAACGCAGATAGGCTAGGGGAGGAGATGGCCGCGTTCTTCTTGCAAGTTCCTGTTCAGATGAAAGATTCGGCATTCGAGAAATTTTCGGCAAATGCCAAAGCACAAGATGACCGAATCAAAACATGGGCAATTTCCCTGATGAGCTTGCCAGAATATCAGTTGTGCTGAAAATAGTCCAAAGATTTTAGTCTTTAGTCCAAAGCAGTAGAATAGTTCCTTGACTTGGATTTGAGATTAGGCTTTATAGACTTTATCATACTATACAAAAGCAAAAGTGTGCCTGTCAGAACCTCAGTTCTGACAATTTTCGGATTCTCAAATCCGATGCGACTCGGCTCCGATGCGACTCGGCTCCGAGGAAAATGAAAAATGTATAGTAGTATGAGACTTTACCTACTAACGACTTTGGACTAACGACTAACGACTTATTCAT
>JBLIFI010000056.1:0-15866 GCA_047633715.1 Flammeovirgaceae bacterium | reverse complement strand
TTGCTCGGCTTCCATCCAAAAACTCATAATTGATTAGCTCATCTCTTCCTCTTGAATTTTGATTGTAAAGCACGCTCATAGAAAGCGTATTTTTATTATCAATTGAGTAATCTGTCCCGAACTTGAAAAGATGCGAAGTCCGATTCTGATTGCCGTCTGTCACTTGATTCAAAAAAGTAGCACTATCAACCGTTCCCAATTCACTCAAAAATAAATTCTCTCGAAAGTTTGTGCCTTCTCTAAAGCGTGGGTCGTAGCGGTAAGAATAGTTGAAAGAGTGATTCCATTTCCCCTTTCGGTAATTCAGCAAACCAGTTGCATTGTATTTATCTCTCGTTCCCACATTTACCGTAACCGAACCATTCAGGCCTTTTACGCCATTCTTTTTAGTTACGATATTGATAATTCCAGCCGTTCCATCTGCATCATATTTGGCAGAAGGATTGGTAATTACCTCAATCCGCTCAATAGTTGCCGCAGGAATTTGCTCCAAAATAGCTTGTCGGCTCGCTCCAGTCAACCCCGAAGGCTTTCCATCAATCAAGATATTGACATTCTCGCTCCCTCGCAAACTCACATTTCCATCGATATCTACCGAAACGGAAGGCACATTTTGCAAAACATCTGTAGCAGAACCGCCCGTTGCCGTAATATTTTTATCCACATTGAAAACCTTTTTATCCAAAGACATTTCCATAATATCTCGCTCCGCACTTACCTCAACCGCCTCAATCATGGCAGCCGAAGGTTTGATTGCGATGCTTCCCAAATTCTGGTCAATTCCCGCTTCTGCTCGTGGGGAAAGCGCAATTGGGTTCTGCACATAAGTTTCGTAACCAATGAAGCTTACTTTTAGCTCATGTCTGCCCAATTTGATTTCCGTAATTTCAAATTTGCCTTTCGCATCGGTAATTGCGCCCGTGAGCGAAGAGTCTCGTAAGTGCATCAAAGCCACCGTGGCATACTCCACAGGCTTTCCTGCTTCATCTACAATTTCCCCTACCAATCTTCCAATTGAAGGCATTTCACGTTTTCCGCCTTTTCCACGACCTCCTGTCCCTTTTTGGGCAAAGCTTGGAGCATACAAAAGAATCGCAATTAGCAATAAGTAACATTTTCTCATAATTTGACTTTTAGAATGGTTTGTATAACCCTAGGAACGGGGAATAAATAAATGCGTGTTTTGTCGCAGTTTATTTTTGAGGCTAGTTTAGGCAAAAAAGTTTTGCATAGCACCGCTACGGCACACTTTTATACCCGCAATGGAATTGGAAGAATAGCCCAAAAAGAAACAATAGAAAGTAGCATCTTATTTAATTTCCGTTCCCTAGTTAGACACAAAAGGTGTTGTTTGGATTAAATGAAAAGCGGATTACTTGACGAATAATGAAATCAAGCTTCTAAAAGGTTGTATGGTAAGATGGAAGGAGGATGGCTTTTTGGATTTGATGAGAGACTCGATTTCTTATCTGTAGCAAACCCTGTTCTATGGAGAGGAATTGGGTTTCAATATTTTCCTGATACTGACAACTCTGCAAAATCTGATTATATTTGAGGAACTTTTCGCTCCACAATTGTTATGATTGACACGAAGAGGGAGTTGGGATTATTTCCACTCATATTTTTTTTAAGCAGAAAAACAAAAAATACGAATATGTTAAAATTGACTCCAGTTGTCAAAGTATTGCTGATTATAAATGTGGCAATTTTCCTAATTCAAGAGTTTGCATTGCCGGGCTTGAAAGGTCTTTTCGCCATGTATTATTGGGATTCGCCCAACTTTAAGGTATTTCAGGTTCTGACGCATATTTTCACACATGCAAACTTTTCGCATCTGTTCCATAATATGCTTTCTGTCCTGTTCCTTGCTCCTCTGATTGAGCAATTTATGGGTTCAAACCGATTCTTGACATTTTATATGATTTGTGGATTGGGAGCAAGTGCGCTTTATGTGGGAATCCAAACTTACGAGTTTAAAACAATGGAAAGCGAAGCAAGCTATACTTTGGCTAATTTCACTCCTGAAAATGTCAATTCTTATGTGAATAACCATTTTCCAGGAGCCTACGCACGCCAGCCAAGTTTCTATAAGTTGGTAAACGAACAGTTCTATAACAATCCAACCAATAAGGATTTAAAAAATAATATTGAGGAGATTATTATGACCGCTTCTACCTCAAAAATAAACGAAAGCAGTCTCGTAGGCGCATCGGGTGCGGTATTCGGAGTTTTAATGGCATTCCTGCTCATGTTCCCAAATATGAAACTCATGTTGCTATTTCTCCCTTTTCCAATCAAGGCAAAATACTTGGTTTCCGCTTATGGCTTATACGAAGTTTACCAACTCATTCAAAACAACCCAACCGACAATGTGGCGCATTTGGCACATTTGGGCGGAATGTTGTTTGCTTTCATCATGATAAAGCTCGTTTGGAAGATTCCGAGAACTCAATAGAGAATAGAGAAACAAGTTCTCTACAAAACTATCCGTAGCCAATAGCTTCTAGCTATTGTAAAAAACAAAATTTGCTTTAGCAAATTTCAATTTCATTTTTGCTCGACCACAAAACAAAAAATACACAACTAACAACTTCATATTATGGCAAGTATAAAACAAGACTTTCAGCAAGTTTGGAATAAGCCAAACAATGCAATCGCTCGTTTAATTATCATCAACGTGATGATTTTCCTATTCGTGAATCTAGTGAGTTTGCTCGTTCGTTTCGATATGGCAAATTGGCTTATGATTCCAAGCTCTCCCACGCAGTTTATTCTGCAACCTTGGTCAATTGTAACCTCTTTTTTCACCCATGAAGGTTTTATGCATCTGCTTTTCAACATGCTCGCCATTTACTGGTTTGGGGAGATTTTTACCCAGTTTCTTGGGCAACGTAAATTGTACGCTATTTATATTCTGGGTGGATTGGCAGGAAGTATTGCCTATTTCGTTCTGGCTCAATTCCTTCCTTTCGGTATCGGGGCTTTAGGGGCTTCTGCAGCAGTCTTTGCAATTATTGTTGCTTCTGCCACATTAATGCCTGACCACACCATTCATTTACTCCTAATTGGCCCAGTTAAACTAAAGTATGTTGCTTTGGTTTACGTAATTCTTTCCTTTTTTGGATTGAGAGGCACAAATTCAGGAGGAGAAGTTGCCCATTTGGCAGGCGCACTCATGGGTTTCGTATTCATCAAACAGCTTAAAGCAGGTTCCGATTGGAGTTTACCGATTCTGAAAGCAATGGATTGGGTTGAAGCTCTTTTCAAGCCCAAGCCTAAAATGCATGTAAGCTACCGAAACAAAGAACGCCCTTTCCAAAACCCAAGAAACTCTAGCTCAGTTGACCAATCTGTTATTGACAAAATCCTAGACAAAATCCATGAGTCTGGCTATGAAAAGTTGACAGAAGAAGAAAAAAGTATTCTTTTTAAGGCAAGTAAGAAAAATAATTAAAAACAGAAGTCAGTAAACAGTTATCAGTAAGTAGTTCTGATAACTGTTTACTGTTTTACTGATAACTATTCATCATGAGAAAACTCAGTATGGAAGAACTCAACCGAGATTCGGTAGAGGAATTCAAAGAGAAACAAAAACACCCAGTTGCCCTAGTTTTAGACAATATCCGAAGTATGCACAATGTAGGTTCTGCCTTCCGAACTTCCGATGCTTTTTTGGTAGAGAAAATCGTTCTGTGCGGAATTACTGCCCAACCTCCGCACCGAGAAATCCACAAAACTGCTTTGGGCGCAACTGATTCGGTAAATTGGGAGTATTCGGAAACGACTGTGAAAGCAGTTGAAAAACTCAAATTGGAAGGTTTCAAAATTGTAATTGTGGAGCAAACTGTGGGTTCTATCGCTTTGCAGGAATTTCCATTCAATCCAACCGAAAAATATGCTTTTGTTTTCGGCAACGAGGCAATGGGAGTGAAAGATGAGGTTTTGCCTTATGCAGATTTCAGCTTGGAGATTCCCCAATTTGGCACAAAACACTCGCTGAATGTTTCGGTAAGTATGGGAATTGTACTTTGGGACTATTTGCAGAAAATGTTGAAATAGCTGGCTCTCTGCTAAATACGAAAACTACTTTAAGCGGGACTTTCCAAACCATCAATGAAAGTTCAATTACTGGATTTGTCAAAGAACCAACTAGTTTTGAGGCTCATCTCTGAAAATCAGTCTGTGAAATCCAACAAAACCGACTTGTAATGGTTATTTTTGCAATTTAGAAGTTGGAAATAGCGAAATCCGACCAAAACAAAACCATAAAGAGCTATGAGCGAAACCCTATTAAAAGTCATTCTGATTGTACTGTTGAGCATTCTTTTCCCGTTGGTGGGCTACTATTTAGATTACAAAGCCAAAAAGAAGAAATATAAAAAATAGCCAATGTCAGGAAAGAATAAACTCACAAATTACTTATGGATTGCCCCATTGGTAATCATTCCAATCCTATTGCTTTTTTACACAAAAAGTGAAGGTCAGGGCAAACAACTTTACGGCTATAACTGCGCCAATTGCCACATGGAAAATGGCGCAGGTTTGCGCAATGTGATTCCCCCTTTGGCTGGAGCAGATTATTTAGGAAAGTACAGCGACCAACTGCCTTGCCTGATTAAGAATGGATTGCAAGGGGAAATAGTGGTAAATGGGCAGAAATACAATCAGGTCATGCCAGCCAATCCGCAACTGTCAGAAGCGGATATTGCCAATATTATCAATTACATTCGTAATGAATGGGGAAATGAGCATAAGTTCATGCCCGTTTCAGAAGTGAAAGAAAACCTCAAAAAATGCGAATAGTTATAAAAAACATTTCCCTATTTTCCTTTTGTTGGATTTTATTAGTTGGTTGCGGAAGCGAAAACCCCAAAACTAATGAAACTACCGAAGTAAAGCTTTCTTCGGCTGACTCGCTAAAGCAAGCCTTGAAAGATGAAGTAATGGTAGTCCATGATGATGCCATGGCAAAAATGGGAATGCTTTATGATTTGGAGATTGCTGTTAAAAATGCAACTGACTCAACTCAAATGGAATCTGTAGAGCAAGCAGAGGAGATAATCGGGAAACTGCAAATTTCCAATAAGGATATGATGGATTGGATGAGGCAATACAAAGACCCAGAGTTTGAGGATGAAAATAAATTAAAGCAATATTTTAAGTCTCAAATGGCTTCAATTACCAAAGTAAAAGTCAATACAGACTCAAGTATTTTCCAAGCAAATGAATTTTTAGAGGCTAGCAAGAAAAAATAAGCCAAATTTCAATATTTTTTTCTGTTTTGATTCCCAAATCCAAAAGTGTTTCCTAAGTTTGCAACCCGCTTTGGAAGAAAGTGTCTCACAAAGAGAATGAGAAAATAAATTAAAAATATTTTTACAAAGTGTTTGCAATTTAGAATATTAATTTTTACCTTTGCATCCGCTTACAGCAAGTAACATTACTGAAAAGCAACAAAATGCTCCGTTCGTCTAGGGGTTAGGACGCCAGGTTTTCATCCTGGTAGCACGGGTTCGATTCCCGTACGGAGTACAGATAGCTGTCCGATGGTGTAATGGTAGCACCGCAGTTTTTGGTACTGCTTGTCAAGGTTCGAGTCCTTGTCGGACAACTAAGACACAAAGAGGCAAACATTTTTCAATGTTTGCCTCTTTTGCATTTACAGCAACTCGACTTTTGAGTTCCAATTTACTCAGAAATGTGAACTTAGTGTCAAAATTATATTTTTAGGTTCTGGCGCAAATGTTTGAATCAGTAAAATTATCCAGTATGAGTTGTCAAAGAATCTCTATTGTATTTAAGCTTCTTGATTTTAGCATAGGGGAATAAGCATCAAACTCATCCTCTTTGTCGGTGGCGTGCCCCACTCCTACTTCATTTCTCTAATTTCTAGCATTTAAAATCTCGGAAAATGAACGCTTGCATCGACTTCGGCAATACAGAAGGAAAAATTGGACTATTCCAAAATTCTAAATTGTTGGAAATAATTCCAATTTCTGTATCTTCTGAAGTAATTGGGATCCTCCAATCCAAGCAAGTGAAGAATATAATTATTTGTAATGTTGGGAAAGAGCAAGACTCATTTGTCCAAGAGTTGGAAATGTATTTTTCCGTATTTCAACTCACCCACGAAACTCCCACTCCAATCATAAATAACTATGCCAGCCCCAAAACACTAGGAATGGACAGGTTAGCGGGAATAGTGGGCGTAAAATCGCTCTTCCCAAACGAGGCAAGCTTGGTGATAGACTTAGGCACTTGCATTACCTATGATTTTGTAAGCGAAGATTCCAGGTACTCCGGAGGAATTATTTCCCCAGGAATGCGAATGAGAGCCAAAGCCATGAGTGAGTTTACTGCAAGCCTACCAATGGTTGAGAATTTTGATTCAACTGATTTGGTTGGAGACAGCACACAAGCAGCTTTGCAAAGTGGCGTAGTAAACGGAGTGAAACACGAATTAGAAAGCACAATAAATGCCTATAAAGACCGATTTGGAATATTTAACACGGTGTTTTGCGGTGGCGATGCCGTTTTTTTTGAATCTCAATTAAAAGCCCACATCTTTGTCCGCAAAGAAATTGTGATGCTAGGTTTGGATAGAATCCTTACAGAACTCACAACAAACAAAACCACTTAGCAAAGAGCAATTTGGCTCTCTTGCCGATATTGACATCAGACAGATAATGAGATATTTGAAGGCTTTTTCAACAACAGCACTATTCCTTCTGGTTACGCAAATTGCATTTGCCCAACTCGGAGTAGCCCCAAATTCAGGTTTAGGATTGGGGGAAATCATGGACAAAGGCAATGTCCGAAATATAGGAATGGGTGGCATTGGACTGAGCAACGGAAGCCCTTTCTATTCAAATGTGATGAATCCCGCACTTTTGGTTCACAACTCTTTTGTGGTTTTTGGTGCAAACTATTTGGGTGAGCGCAAAACTGTAGAGATTGGAGATCAAAGTATTGATGATATGGGAGGAAGTTTGCTTCATATCAACTTCGCTTTCCCTGTAGTGAGAGGTAAATACACAATGGGAATAGGCTTGAGACCTTATTCATTGGTCAATTATAAATTTGCTAAAGAAAACCTAATTGAAGGAACAGATAAGTTCTCTAGTATAGAAGAAAGAGGAAGCGGAGGTGTTTCCCAAGCTTATTGGGCACATGGCGTGAAATTAGCAAAAGGCGTTTCTGTAGGGCTGGAGCTTATTTACAACTTCGGTGCTATTAAAGATGAAAAAATCACCGCACCAATTGGCCCTGATGATGTTCCGCTTCGTACACTTGATTTTGTAGGCCGAACGAACTTTGCAAGCTTCTCTTTCACTCCTGGCATTGTTTTGTCGCATCAGTTAGACACTGCACTTTTCTTGAATTTTGGATTTACTTATGAAAAAAGAATTAATGCAAATGTAGATTATACACTAGAAAAAGAACGATTGACAGACAATGGCTCTCCCGTAGATGTAGATTCATTGGCTGTGAGTAGCGAGAGGATTGTAATTCCAGAGTCTTTCAATTTTGGCATTAGCTTGGAAAAAACATTGAAATATACGGTTGGAGTTGATTTTTCTTTACAGAAATGGGGAGATTACCGCAATTCAATCAACCCAGACAAATTGGCTGACGCTTGGAAGTTAAGTGTGGGAGGGGAATTTACACCTGATGCAACGTCAGTTTCAAGCTACTTGAAAAGAATTACTTACAGAACAGGACTACGCTATTATAACACACCTTGGTTGGAGAGCAACAACGCTGTTAACGATGTGCAAATTCGTGACATTGGTCTAAATTTTGGCTTATCATTACCAGTAGCCAGAGGTTATTCTAGCTTGAATCTCTCCTTTACTGTTGGAGACAGAGGGAATGAAGCAGAAGGGATTTTGAAAGAACGCTACTATCGTGTTGGCCTTGGTGTGAATATTAACGATCCGCAATGGTTTAGGAGAAGAAAGTTCAATTAGGAGACTAGAAATTCTTCCATCAGTTCTTAATTTGGTTACTGATTTTTTCTCTTCAAAAACATTTGAGTAGATTTACGACTTTAAACTAAGTTATTTACTCTTGTAAAATTGTATCTTTCGTGAAAAATTCTATTATATAGGTCAGCAAATAAATATAAACTCAAAAAAAATTAGCTTATCTAAACATTCAGACACTATGAAAACTAAATTACTCTTATTATTTCTCCTTTTCGGGATGAACCTACTTGTCAATGCACAAGACGAAGACGAAGGAAGTGAAGTCAAAACTACTACTACAATCTCTAAAGAAGAGGCCTGTTCGGTAGGTTGCGAGAACGGTTGGTGTTGGGGAACAGACAAGACTACTGCCACAGAAAAGAATGTGCTTTATACAGATATGCTTGATAACAAGAACTATGAAGGTGCGAAAGAGCCTTTAGAGTGGTTGCTCACAAACACGCCTTGTTTAAATAAATCTATCTACATCAACGTAGAAAAACTCTATAAAGCATTATTGAAAGCAGAAAAAGACCCTGCTAAAAAAGAGGCTTACCAAGACAAAATAATTAAGGTTCTTTATAATAGAATCAAGTATTTTGGTCAGGAGATAACAGTCAAAAACAAGATTGGATTTTTGATGTATGCCTATATGGTTAACAGAGGAGAGAATACGCTTTCTTCCAAAGAACCACATTGGACTAAGATGTACGACTTTTATGCTGATCTAATCAAGCTGACTGGAGATAATTCTCATTATGCAATTGTAAAATACTACTTTCAGTCTGCTGCCAAAATGCATAAACTCAAAAAGCTTTCTGATGACGAACTTCTAGAGATATATGATAGTTCAATAGAGATTATTGAGAAAGCAAGTACAAAGGCAAAAGATAATATTAAAAAAAAGTGGGCTCAAACTAAAGTTGATGAAGAGACTACTTTAATGAAAGAAATTACAATAGATTGTGATTTTGTAAAGAAAAACTGGGTTCCAAAAATCAAAGCCAACCCTGAAAATGTGAAGTTAGAAAAGAAGGCAATTCGCTTCATGATTCAAGGAAAGTGTACTGATGATCCAGAGTTTATGAACTTAGTAGAAATTCTTTATAAGGAAGAAAAAACGTCTGGAATGGCGAAACTACTTGCTAAACACTATTTAGGACTTGGTAATTTGGACAAAGCAGAAAGCTATTTCAAAGAAATGATTGTTCTAGCTGGTGGTGGAAAGGATAGTGAAGCTGGGAGCACAATTGGTGGAACAGTAGAGGAAGATTTGACAATACAAGCTGAAGGATATTTAGAGATTGGTAAAATCAAGCAGAAGCAAGGGAATTACTCTACTGCTCGCAACAACTACTTGAAAGCAGCAAGCATAGATGCTGAAATTGCCAAAGATGCTTATAGCAAAGTGGGTGATTTGTACTATACTAGTTGGAAAAGATGTTTGGCAAATGGTGGTGATTTGGTAAAAGATAAAACGCCTTATTTTGCTGCTTACGACATGTATCAAAAAGCAGGAAATGGAGGAGGTATGGCAAGATCAAAGGCACAATTTCCTACTAAAACAGACTTATTTACAATAGCTAAATATAAAGAAGGTCAAAGTATTTCTGTAGGTTGTTGGATTGGCGGATCAACTACTATCCGCTCAAGATAGAAATTTGCGTAGAGAATTGATAAGAGGCTGTCTCAAAAGGACAGCCTCTTTATTGTTTGGAGATTACTCCAAACAATGTTTTTTCATAAAAAAAAGAGTTGTAAACAAGTAATGCCAAGTCAATATATGATTTCTATATTCTACATAATTTGGCAGAATGCATGGAGGCTAGCCCTGTAGATGATTTATTATCTGAAATACACTCTACCTTCATTGAGGCAAGTCTTTATAAAGGGAATACCGTTAAGGAATTACTAAAAAGACCTATGCTGTTATTGATGGATTCCGCCTTAAAAACTCAGGCATACAAGTCATAAGTATAACTGATGGAGAATTCATTTTGGCAAGTGATGGCTACCCCAAGCTATTCAGCACATTAGACGAATCGGAAAGCTATTTGCAATTTATTCTCTAGAATAACCCGCTCTGCTTCCGCCAGCATAAATCGACAAAAGCCCTATCATCGAAAGAATCTTGATGCTTTCGATGATAGGGCTTTTGTCAAAATCAATTTGTTTGAATAGTGCATCAATCTCTTAAGCTAGAATTCAATGCACTATTTTTTGCCAATTCAATCACTCTTCTTTCCAACAAACTGGAATTGGTTTTACAAACGCCAACCAGTCTTTCTTAATCAACATCCTAAATTATAGCCTTCTTTATTACTAAAAACTGTACTGGGGATAATACCTATTTTAAGCCAAAAACACCCTAAAAGCCATAATTAATCAACTTATAATACAAAAAATAGCGATTTTGAATTAATATGCTTCAAAATTGTTGGTTTTTTGCAAAAAAATATTACATTTGCGATATGTTATGCATGCATAACATATTTACTACTCATCTAACTATTTATAAATATGAAAACAACTACTACTATTCTAGGATTGGTGTGTCTACTCCTCTCCTCAACTCTCTCTTTCGGTCAATTTGACAACCCAAATGTAGAAGATTTCGGAAATGCCACAGAGCGTTACTTAGGCAACCCAGACACACGTGAGGGCACTCAACTCATTCCTGTTGGAAACGACCTTTGGAGTGGAAATGATGTGAACACAATCCATTATGGTAAAACGCCTTCCAACTCTAGTAACAAACCTGTTCTTGTTTTTGTACACGGTTATGCTTCCAGAGCTTCAGTTTGGTTCGAGGGCAGAGACAATATGTATGCTGATGTTTACAGAGATGGCTATCGTTCAGTTTATGTTTCACTCACTCCAAACAAACAGATTTGGACCAACGGAAACATGTTGGCAAATGCAATTGACAAAATCACAGCACATTATGGCGTAAGCAAAGTAACTCTAGTAAGTTGGAGTAAAGGTGGAGTCGATACGGATGCGGCTTTGGTTCACTTTGGTGCAAATGCAAAAGTTGCCGAAGTTTTCACACTCAGCACACCACATACTGGCACTCCTATTGCCGAGTGGGCAAACAGCATTTTGTTGGGCTTGGTAAACGTTGTATTTATGCAAGACAATGATGGCACTCGTTCGTTACAAAGAGGTTTTATGAATTATTTCCGTTCTGTTACTGACAACAACTCTAACAACACAGTAAATTACACGACTCTTGGCGGATGGGGAAATGGCCCTTTGGCAAGATTGGGAATTCCACAAGGCTTGATGTATGCCGATGGCGGAAGCAAATCTTCGGGAGGAAATGACGGAGTTGTACCTTACAAAAGCAGTAAAAGACCAGGAGGTTTAGAACTTTTTGGAGGACAAAGAAGACAAAACTATTGGTGGGGCGGATGGCATTATCCAGGTCCAGGACAAACAGAACTAGACCATTTTGAAGTAACTCGTGGGGGATTGGTTTGGCCATATATCAAATCAAGATTAGGAAACAGAGCTTCAAGAGTTGCTGAAACTGGAAATAGAGTAGCGGAAAATTATAACCCAAATGCAATTGTAAACAGTAAATTCCAAGTGGTAACTTCTGCTAATGGAATGAGAACTTTCAAAGTGGAACCAAATGCTGGAAAAGTAACAATTTTGCTTGGTCAGAATTCTGAAAACTCTAATTTCCGAATTAAAGGTGAAGCAGGAATGGTTGGATTGAGAAAATTGAACACGAAGAATTTGGCAAAAGGCACGCAAAGCAATGCAAACTTATTTGAGTTAGAAAATGCTGAAGCTGGAGATTATACAGTTGAGTCAGATGAAGAGTTCGTTGCTTTCATCACTACCGAAGATGGAATTGAAGCAGAATTCAATACGGGACTTTCTGATGAGAAATTGGTTTATAAATCAGATGAATCACTTAATTTCAATTTGAAATTGAACGGAGCGAAAGGCGTTGATTATTCAAATGTATTGGTTTCTGGAACAATCCAGAGAACTTCGGATTTGTCGGCAATGGCAGTAAATGATGAGCCAAGAATATTGGATTTCAAATTGAATGGAACAAATTTCCAACTCCAACCAAAAGGAAACTTGCCTGCCGGAATTTACACAGTTACTGTAAATGCAGATGGTGGAGATTTCAAGAAAACAGTAATCACTAGCATTGCAGTTGCACCAAGCGAGCAGAAAGTTGGAGCTAATGAATTGGAAGTTTCTACAGGTTTGGAAATTGCTTCGGCTTACCCAAATCCATTTGTTGGGAAATTGAATATGCGTTTGGATTTAGGGCAAAGTGGTGCTTCTACACTCAAAGTATTCAATATTTACGGACAAGAAGTTTCAAACCATTCTTTTGCGAAAGAAACTGGCAAAGTAGATTTCACTTGGGAAACTACTGACTCCAACCTCAAAGGTGGAATTTATATTCTTCAATTGAGCAATGGAAAAGAAACAATTACTAAGAAAGTAATGATGAAATAATTCCTTTTGTAAAAAAGAAGAAGGAAAAAAGAGTAAAGAAAAAGGGATTGAGTTTGAGCATTTTCGTTCAGACTCAATCCCTTTTTTGGATTTATTTGCTTTTTGTTGATTGAAACTGTTACTAAATCTATTCGGAAATTGATTATTTTTACTGTCTGATTAATAATTATCACGATTAATTTTATAAAATCAATTTATCGTTTTGAGCGGGTATTGAAACCCGCCCTACTGTCGTCTAATCGTACCTCGACTCTCTGATGGGATTGGTAGCCGATGCTATTGCCTTCAAGTCGAGACTGGAAACGAACATAATGAAAGTCTAATATTGTGTTGTCTCCTAAAATCATAGCAATCAACCCTGTTTCCATTCAAATTCATTCTTTTTCCTCTATCATGAAAAACACATTCTTCCTCTTTTTCTTTTTGCTTGGATTTCACCAACTCCAAACCCAAGAACTTACCAAATCTTACTACAAAACTGGCGAACTAAGAAGCGAAGGGAAACTTGTGGATAACAAAAAAGAAGGCGAATGGAA
Organism: Flammeovirgaceae bacterium; assembly: GCA_047633715.1. Taxonomy (GTDB): domain Bacteria; phylum Bacteroidota; class Bacteroidia; order Cytophagales; family Flammeovirgaceae; genus JBLIFI01. The sequence continues at coordinate 2,875 of JBLIFI010000056.1, read as the reverse complement.
ATTCTATTATCCGAATGGAAAAGTAAGTGCCATTCAAAACTACAAATCCGATGCGCTTCATGGTACAAGTGAACATTTCGATTTTGATGGAAACCAAATTCTGCTAGAAATCTGGAGAAATGATTTACTGCATGGTTGCGCTAGAGACCTCTACCCGTCTGGTCAGGTAAAAAAAGAGGGTGTTTATAAAGAAGGGGTTTATGATGGAAAATGGTTTTTTTACCACGAAAATGGCAAACTCCGCCAAGTGGGGAATTATGCCCAAGGCTCGCCCAATGGCGAGTGGGAATTTTACGATGAAAATGGAATTATTGTGCAAAAAGGAAAGTATGTCAACAATTTGGAAGAAGGTTTTTGGCAAATGTTCAACGAAGACGGGAAGGCTTCCTACGAGGGAAATTACAAAGAAGGCAAAAGAGTTGGTACTTGGCACAGATATACAAAATCGGGCAAAAAGAAAGAATGGAAGTATTAATGTGGGAATTTGTAAATTAGCAAATGTGTAAATATTTTGCACTACACTTCACACTACTATACATTTTCCATTTTCTTCAGATTTGAGAACCCGAAAACTGTCAGAATTGATGGCTACAGTGGAACGGTTCTGACAGGTACAGTTTTATTTTTGTACAGTATGACTACACTTATAAACTCTATCCATAGCAAAGAACTTCTTGTTGCTGAAAACGGCTTATCCATTTCTAACTAATAAATCGCCTCAAAACCCCAAAAACCTTGCTCCTCGAAATAAAAAATGTCTCCAAGTTTTATGCAAACCACACGGCTCTCAACGATGTGAGTTTTTCAGTCCCAGAAGGCGGGATTTTTGGCTTGCTGGGCCCGAATGGAGCGGGAAAAACTTCACTCATCAGAATCATCACGCAAATTACTGCCGCTGACAAAGGCGAAGTGAGATTTATGGGCGAACTTTTAAAGCGAGAGCACATTGAGCAAATGGGCTATTTACCCGAAGAACGTGGGCTTTACAAAAAAATGAAAGTAGGCGAGCAACTGCTTTATTTAGCTCGGTTGAAAGGAATGCCAAAAGAGGAAGCCAAGGAAAAAATCAGAAACTGGTTAGAGAAATTCGAGATTCAGGCTTGGTGGAATAAGAATATTGAAGAATTGAGCAAAGGCATGCAACAGAAAATTCAGTTCATTGCCACAGTTTTGCATCAACCAAAGTTGATCATTCTAGATGAGCCTTTTTCAGGTTTTGACCCAATTAACACGGCAATAGTTCGGAAGGAGATTTTGAAACTCCGAGAGGCAGGAAGCACTATCATTTTCTCTACACACAGAATGGAATCGGTAGAAGAATTATGCGATGAGATTGCCCTGATTCATCGCTCCAAAAAAATCTTGGGTGGAAAAAAGAAAGAAATCAAACAGGCTTATAAATCCAGCACCTATTGGTTGGAGACAGAAAAAATACTTGCCCCAACCCCCCAACTTTTTGAAATTCAGGAAACAGGAATAAGCGAACACGATTTCCACAAAACCAAGGTACGATTAGTGGAAGGAACTCCAAATGACTTACTTTCTCATATTATCTCTACCCAAAATATTATTCATTCACTCCAAGAGAACATTCCGAGCATGAACGATATTTTTATTTCCGTGGTGGGCGAAGAAGAAGCTAAAGCGGTTTTGGGATAGCAATAGAACAACTCCTAATTGTTATATTCAGCATAGTTTCGGGCGTGAATTGACTTCGAGAATCTGCACCAGCATTCCCACTTTAAACCAAAAAATCAATCATATTGGTGCATAATAAATCAGTTAATAATTCTGAACTAAAATGATAATTAAACGAAAAATCAGTTATTAGGCTGAATTTACAGGTTTAACAGGTGATTTTTTTAACTACTTTGACCGAATTAATAAGTAAAGCTTTTACTTTTATCAAGAAAAGATTGATTTGGAATAACAAATAAACAGCTATGAATAAATACTTACTACTCTTCTCTTTTTTGTTTCTCTTCGGAACAACTTCTGCACAGGAAACAAAAATGCATGAGAAAACTTTTTACATTGATTCGGCAAAGAAGTACTATCAGCAAGCCGAACTGCCCATCTTCATTTTTATTTCCCACTCCAGAACAGGAGCGCCAACTCCACTCAACCCAGAACAAGTAGGTGGAAAATCTGGAGAGTGGAAAGAAATCAAATTAGATGGACACGGAAAGCATTATTTGAAGCATAGCGAAGAAGGCAGAACAGAAGATAAGTATGCGGTTTATGCCGATGGAATTGCCCCAAAGTCTTCCATTAAATTTGAATCTGCTCCAAAATTTGTAAAAGGCGGAGTTTCCTACTACGGAAAAGGACTAATGGTTCCACTCTCCACAAAAGATGAAATGTCTGGAGTGAAAGAGTTTTATCATTCTCTCAACCAAGCCAGCTATTCAGAATACTCCACCACTATGAACGCCAACCAAGAAGGCGAGCAGGAATATAAATTTTATGCAGTAGATAATGTTGGGAATGCGGAAACTCCGAAAGGCTACAAATTCACAGTAGATTTGACTGCGCCAACTACTTTTCATAATGTGGTGGGTATTTCTAAAGACAGAATCATCTCTACCAACACCAAAATCTATTTAACTAAAGAAGATAAGATTTCAGGAGTTGCCAAAACGTATTACCATTTCGATGATGAGACTGACAAGTTTTACAAAGGAGGAATTATTCCGTTTACTTATCTGTCAGATGGAGAACATACACTCTATTATCATTCAATAGACAATGTTTCCAATGAGGAAGTGGTAAAAAAATTCCCATTTTACCTCGATAAAACAGCCCCAATTATGTCTTCTGATGTATTGGGAGATAAGTTTATTGTAAACGACCAAGTGTATTTCTCAGGTAGAAC
>JBLIFI010000055.1:0-16267 GCA_047633715.1 Flammeovirgaceae bacterium | reverse complement strand
AGAGGACGATATACAGTTTCAGAGCAGTTGGCAGTCAGAGCCTTAAAAATCAGACAAGAAAATGTGGGAGAAACACATCCTGCCACAGGCGCATCGCTCAATAATTTGGCTGTTTTGTATAAAGACATGGGCAAGTTTTTTGAAGCCGAAAAGCTCATTCAACCTGCTTTGTAGGTTCAAAAAGGGTTTTATGGAGCTGAAAGTATTCCCTACGCCATCACATTAAACAATCAAGCTTTATTTTTCCAGTCGGTTGGGCAAATGGAAAAAGCGGAGAAATTACTAAAAAGATGTATTGAAATTGGAGAGGAAGCAGATGGGAAATCTGATAAACTATTTGGTTTCAAAGTAAACTTAGCCTTGATTCAGCAAGGCTTGAAAGAATATGACAAAGCAGAAATAACCTATTTGGAGTTGCTGGAAAGTAGAAAAAAGAAGCTGAAATTAGGTAAAACTGAAGCTGACGCTTATTTGCTCAATCATTTGGCTTCGCTTTATATGGAAATGGGCAAAACCGAAGAGGCGGGGAAATACTTGGAGAAAGCGATTGCCATTTATGCGAAGAAATTAGGCGAAAACAATCCGACTTATGCGAGTGCTTTACGAAATCAGGTTCAATATTTCCGCTACCAAGGCGAATTGGACAAGGCTTGGGAATTGAGCAAAAAAGTAGTTGAAATCCGAAAAAATACGCTCGGCACGCAACATCCTGAGTATTTAGATACCAGGAAAACCAAGTACTCATTTTGTGGGATAAAGGCGATGCTAACAAAGCTTCGGTAGGATTTCAGAAATTGACAGAGCAGCGATTGGAAATGACCGAAAAATTATTCCTTTCTATGAACAAACATGAAAAAGGGAAATATTGGGCAAAAATCCACCCGAAACTTTTGTTATTCTACAATTTTGCAGTGGAGAATCAGGAAAAACATCCACATTTATTAACTGAGATGTTCACACTCCAACTGAAAACAAAAGGAATTTTGCTGAACTCAACTCAGCGAGTGAAAAACCAAATTCTGAATGGAGAAAACGAGAATTTAAAGAAAAAACACATTGAATGGCTCGATGAGAAAGAGCAACTTTCACTTTATTACACTTTGTCGAAAGAGGAATTGAAAGAAGATGGAATCAACCTAGATTCTTTGGAACAGGCGAGCCATGATAGCGAAAAAGAGCTTATCAAAATGTCTTCAGAGTTTGCTAAGGCTTATGAGTTTCCCACAACTGATTTCCACAAAATAAAATCGATTCTTAAACCAAATGAAGTTGCGGTAGAGGTTGTAAAACTTCCGAAATATGACAAAATACTGACTGATAAATTACAATATGCGCTGATTGTAGCACATCCGCATAAAAACCATGCTGAGTTGGTTTTGCTGGAAAATAGAAACGAACTCGAAACAAAATACACCAAATTTTATAGAACCGTAATTACTACAAAATTTACGATGACTATTCTTATCCACAGTTTTGGGAGAAATTAGAGAAGAGTTTAGATGCAAAAACCACCCGAATTTACCTTTCTTCTGATGGCGTTTTCAATCAAGTAAATGTAAACACACTCAAAAAACCAAGTGGGAAATATGTGATTGAGGAAATGGAAGTGATTTCCGTTTCGAGTGGCAGACAAATTGAGGAAGTTCAAAATTTGAAACCAATCCGAACTAACAAAACGCTTCTATTATTTGCCAATCCATATTTTGGAAATAGCAGAACCGTTTCGTCCCTTCCAGGCACAAAGAAAGAGTCCGAAAATATGGATTTACAATTTTCAAAATATGATTATGAGGTAAAGAAATTTGTGCAAAGAGAAGCTTGCGAAAAAAACTTTAAGGAAGCAATAAACAATCAGAAAATTTTCTATTTCGCCACTCATGGTTTCTTTATTGAAGAGGTAGAGGATTACGGAGACGGGAAAGTATTTGGCGTGGAAGTCAGCCAAGCAAAAGATAACCCAATGTTACGAGGAGGCTTAATGCTTGCCGATGCAGAACTGGCAATATCAAACTCCAACCAATTAGATGGAAACAATAATGGGATTCTGACGGCAGAGGAGATTACCAATATTCCTCACATGAACGGAACGGAAATAGTGGTTTTGAGTGCCTGCGAAACGGGTTTGGGAGAAACAAAATCGGGAGAAGGTGTTTATGGTTTGCAGCGGGCGTTCCAAGTGGCGGGAGCAAAATCAATTATAATGAGTTTGTGGAAAGTAAGCGATGAGGCAACTGAGCAACTAATGGTCAATTTCGCTACAAACTTCCTGCAATCTGGAGACAGAATCAGCGCATTCCAAAAAGCACAACTCACTCTGAAACAAAAATATCCTGAACCTTATTTTTGGGGAGCATTTGTATTGCAGAATTAGGGAATTGATGGATTAGTGGGTTGGCGAATTACGAGAAAAAGCCTGATTTGCATTATGCAAATCAGGCTTTTTCTATATTGATAACTATAGAAAGCTAAAGAAACTACTTTTGTAACTCAAATAGTGATTTCTTTTTTCACTTTACTATTTTGCCCTTTTGCTATTTTTTACTTGAATTTACTCGATTTTTCCACCAAAAAGGGTTTTTCTCATTTTTTCGATTCGTTCTTCTGTATCAACCAAATATTGAATAGTTTGAGCGATATCTGCGGGAATGTTCAAATATTTAGCTGCATCTTGTACCATTGTTTTCTCCTCGCTGGCAAAAATAGTGTCAGCACGTGCCATTCTGATAGCATGGTAAAGTAGCGTTTTACTAAAACTAACAGACAATTCTCCTTGGATTTTGCTGAAAATATGTTTCAGATTTCCAATTTTGTAATTGTAGTTTACGACTTTGTCGATAGTTTCTCTAGGCACTCTAGCAAGTGGCGCAAATTCATCCTTATACCACGTCTTTTCTTTAGCAGAAACTTCGCCATCGGCTCCTGCAATGGTCATGAGTGCGTAGCCATACTGCAAATGCAAATCGGCACTCATTCCCAAAGCAAATGTTTGGTTGAAAAGTATATCTGCAAAACTCCTATTTGGATGCTTTTCTAGCGCTTCATCATCAATTTCAAAAATTGATTTCCTAATGTCTCCAACCGACTTTTCTGTGCTTACCAAACCTTCAATAGTTCTGGCAATATAAATGGGAACATTCAAAGTAAGTGCGATTTTTCTGGCAGTAGAACGCTCATCTTCATCAAAATCCTCATCTGCCATCGCCATTTTTATGGAGTCATAGACCAATGCACGAATATAATTCATTGGGAATTTGACTTTTATTCTATCTAGAAGTTCATCTAAATTTGCATTTGCCCAATCAAATTCCTTAATTTTCTTTCTAAATCCATCGGGAGCTTCCACAATTCTGGCAAAATCTCTTTCTAGCCAACCCATCTCGCTCTCCGAAACCACACCATCTGCGCCCGCAACAATCAGCAGCGCATAAGCATAATCCAGCCAAGACTCAACGGGAATGGTTTCATAACCATATATCGTTTTCAAAACCGAAGACTCTTTGAGAATATCTTGCATTTCAGTAATTTAATTTAGTCTTATTTTAAGCAACTATGAATTATCTACAAGTTAATTTTTTTATAATTATTCCCCAATATCATATTGCTTGATTTTTCTATAAAGTGTTCTTTGGGAAATTCCTAGCTCGTCTGCTGCATACTTCCTTCTATTATTATGCTTCTTTAAAGCCTTGATAATCAACTCCTTCTCTTTATCTTGAAGCGAAAGAGATTCTTCTTCTTCTCTATGAGTAATATCTTCTATTTTCTCATTTTCGTAAGGGTTTTCCTCTTCGGTAACTGGATTGAGCAAATAGGAATTACTTCTTTTGAAATCCTCGCTCTGTGAAGAGTAGTTTTTTTGGTAGCCATTGGAAGTCTTTGGCTCTGCATCTATATTGTGGAATAAATCCTCATGTTTTTCCATCAACTCCTCATCAGATTCCCCATCTCTTTTGAGCATAGAAAGTATAATTTTCTTCAATTCCGTAACCTCTGAACGCATATCGAAGAGGATTTTATAGAGCAAATCTCTATCGGAATAATTACTTCCTGCGCCTTGGCTGTCCAAATCTACCTTACTCATACTAGAGATAAGTGCAGGGAGATTACTAGAACTTCCTTTTGGCAGATAGCTCCTCAATTTTTCTGCGGAAATACTTCGTGTTTCTGTCTCCAACACCGAAATCTGATTTACTAAATTACGAAGCTGGCGAATGTTGCCAGGGAAACGATAACGCAGAAGAACCTCTTTGGCATCTTCCTCCAATGCAATTGGCTTGGTTCTGTAAGCTTCTGAAAAATCAGAGGCAAACTTGCGGAAAAGCAAATGAATATCATCTCCACGTTCCCGAAGTGGTGGTACAATAATATGAACTCCACTCAAACGATAAAATAAATCTTCTCGGAACTTTCCTTGTTTAATTTTCTCTGTCAAATCCACATTTGTGGCGGCAACCACACGTACATTTGTTTTTTGCGTTTTGGAAGAACCCACTCGGATAAATTCGTTGTTTTCCAACACCCTCAAAAGCCTTGCTTGTGTCCCCAGAGGCATTTCCCCAATTTCATCCAAAAAAATAGTACCGCCATCAGTTACTTCAAAATACCCTTTTCTGGAGTCAGTTGCTCCAGTAAATGCGCCTTTTTCATGTCCGAAGAGTTCAGAATCGATTGTTCCGACTGGAATCGCTCCACAGTTGACGGCAATGAACTCGCCATGCTTACGAGAACTCATTTGGTGGATAATTTTGGAAAAAGACTCTTTTCCACTTCCACTTTCGCCTGTGATAAGAATCGAAATTTCGGTAGGAGCTACCAAAACGGCATTCCTGATTGCAATCATCAACTTAGATGAATTGCCAATAATACCGAAACGTTGCTTAATTGATTGGAACTCTCTGTTATCCATAATGGTTGAATCGTGAAAGATAGCTTATAATATTTTGAAGAAAGTTTGGAAAAGTATTCTCTCCACAAAAGTAATGATTCCCATACAAAACAAGCCATTATGGCAGGATATTTGAATAAATCGCCATAAAAATGTCATTTTTGCCGATTTATTCAAATACCTTATAGACTTTTCTTGATTTTTTAGAATAAAATCCACTTTTTCTAAAAAAAACCTGAGTTGAAAATAGTTTAATATTTTAATCATACTTACATTAGAGCTACATAAAACAAACTGTCAATAAAAATATGAAAACATCTCAAAAACTATGGACTGCCAAGGATGGCTGGGAAGAAATAAATGGGGAGGGAAGTATTAATCCACAAGTTGTACTTGCCTTTGGAGGAAGAAAAACATTGGAAAATGCAAGTCATTTCGACAACATCAAATCCTCATTTCCAAATGCAGATATTCTAATGGCATCCACTTCAGGCGAAATCATTGATGTAGAAGTACATGACGATTCGGTTGCAGTTACTGCTATCGAGTTTCAATCTACCAAGCATAAAGTTGTTGTGAGCTCTGTAGAAGGAAAAACTAGTGAGGGAGCGGCCAAAGAAGTTGCTGACAGCCTACCAAAAGAAGGTTTACGCCATGTATTTGTACTTTCCGATGGGGGAATGGTAAATGGGACTTCTCTTATTAAAGGATTGGTAGAAAACCTCCCGAAAAATACATCAATCACAGGAGGATTGGCAGGAGACGCAGCCGACTTCCAAAAGACTTTAGTTGGATTGAATGAAACCCCCAAGGCTGGCAACATTGTTTTGCTCGGTTTGTATGGAGAAAAACTGAGGGTTGGATTTAGCTCTGTAGGTGGTTGGGATGCTTTTGGTCCAGATAGGATTATCACTAAATCAGACAAAAATGTTTTGTATGAATTAGATGGAAAACCTGCTTTGGATTTATATAAAGAGTACTTAGGTGAGCAAGCGGAAAAACTACCTGGCTCTGCCTTGCTTTTCCCACTCAGTATGAGAACCTCCGCCAACGACAAAGAAGAGGTTGTACGAACAATTCTGACAATTGATGAAGAGCAAAAAAGCATGACTTTTGCAGGAGACCTGCCAGAAGGAAACATAACTCGCCTCATGAAAGCTAATTTCAACAGACTAATAGATGGCGCGCAAAATGCAGCAGAAGCAAGTCTCGACAAATTTGGGAGTTTCAAGCCAGAATTAGCACTTTTAGTGAGCTGTGTAGGCAGGAAATTGGTACTTGGCCAGAGAATAGAAGATGAGGTTGAAAGTGTAAGAGAAGTAATTGGAGATGATGCTGCCATGACAGGATTTTATTCTTATGGGGAAATTGCTCCCTCACTTGGCACGCTTAACTGTCAGCTTCATAATCAAACTATGACTATTACATTACTAGCAGAAGAGTAACCTGTTGAACAGAAACCAACTCCATCTAATTCACATAAATGACTAAATCTACTTTGGGAGAAAAGCAGAAATATCATAAAATTCTTCAACGTCAAATCAAGAAGATTCTCGGTAGAAATGCCGAGGTCTCTCCTGATATGAACGCTTTACTTGAATTTGTTAGCGAAACCTACCAACATTACGATGATGATAGGTATATGCTCGAACGCTCCATTGAATTGAGTTCTAAAGAGTTAGTAGAAAATAATCAAGGTTTAAAACTCCAAAAACAGGAACTAGAAAACACCTTGGAGGAGTTACTAAGCACCCAACAGCAACTTGAAGAATCGGAGAAATTGGCAAAAGTGTCTCAAATGCTATCTGAGTCGAACGACCAACTACTACAACAGCAAGAGGAAACCCGAGCAGCTTATGAAGAGTTACAATCCGTACACGAAGATTTGCAATCTACTCAAACCCAACTTATACAATCTGAAAAAATGTCTTCCTTGGGGCAGCTTACTGCGGGAGTAGCACATGAAATAAATAACCCTGTAAATTTCGTTTATGCAGGAGTTCAAGCACTAGACTACACTTTGAAAGATCTGTTTGCTATTTTGGCAGAATATCAGAAAGTAATTAGAGAGAGTTTAGAGGAATCTGAAGATAATAACCTGAATAAAAATCTAAGAGATTTAATTGACCAAGATGAATTAGAGGAATTGAAGGAGGGTGCCATTCAAATGATTGAAGACATAAAGATAGGCGCAGAACGCACCGCTGAAATTGTACGTGGATTGAGAAACTTCTCCCGCTCCGATGGCACTACTTGGCAGCAAACAGACCTACATGAAGGACTTGATTCTACGCTTGTCATCCTCAATTCTCAACTCAAGAGCAAGAATATTGAAGTAATCAAAGAATATAGCCATTATGTAGAAACTATCCAATGTTATGCAGGCCCACTCAACCAAGTTTTTATGAATATAATCAGCAACTCTATTCATGCAATTGAAGGGAAGGGTACAATTTCAATTCATACTAAAGACTTAAAAAGTGCTATCGAAATCTCCATAAAAGATTCAGGTAAAGGAATGACAGAAGAGGTAAAAAACAAGGTATTCGACCCTTTCTTTACTACTAAAGCGATTGGTTCGGGAACAGGCTTAGGACTTTCAATTTCTTATGGAATCATTGAAAAACACCAAGGAAGCATAGAAGTAGAAAGCCAAGAAGGAAAAGGAACAACCTTTACTATCACAATTCTAAAACTTTCAGAAGAACCTAAATAAGCCACTCCACAGAAAATCAATTCCCTCATTGGTTCTTTGCTCAGACATAAAACCTAACTGTATTAGCGAGATAACTGCTGAAACTTCTTAGCAGCATCTGTATTACCCAATTGATTATGCGCAAATGCCAAACCACGATAAGCCTGCTTGTTATTGGGGCTTAGTTTAAGAACTCTCTGCAAAATATTGATAGCAGTTTGCATTCTATTTTTCTTTATTTTCTCATCTTCCATCCCGTGCTTCATAATGGTTTGAGCCATATTCAGGTAAACATTTGCATTTTTACCCGCAGAATATTTTACTGCTAAATCGAAGTTTTTGTAGGCGGTGGTGTAGTCTTTCAATTGCCCATAAGCGACTCCTTTATGTTGATAACCACCTGTATTGTTAATTCTCAAATCGGTAGATTTATCGAGTGCAACAATTGCCTCTTTGTGTTTCTTTAAACGAGTCAGCGCAATTCCTTTGAACACATAGGCACTATAATCATCTGGGCTGAGTTCAATTACTCTATCAGCTGCAACAATAGTTTCGGAGTATTTCCTGCCGTTCAATAACAAAACGGCTCTTTGCCTCAAGGCTTCTACATTTAATGAATCATAAGCCAGATATTCTTCTACTTTTTGCAACGCCAAGGGCAAATTTCTTGCTTTCTGTGCAGTAATTGATTCTACCATTGCCTTACTCCCACTCTCAATAATGGCAACTAGCGGAGTATTATCTGCTTTGATTGAGTGGATTGTTCCTTTGGGAGGGAATGTTTTTTCGAGTGTTTTTTTGGATAATGTTCGGGAAGCAAAAATGGCATAATCCCAATCTGCATGATATTTCTGAACTTCCCTACGCCATAAAATCTGTACTTTGTCAGAATATTTATTAGCGTAATACTGAGAGCTTTGTACTTCCAAATTGGTAGCAATTACGATTTTCTCTTTGTCTGTATCAAATTTCCCATTTTCTGCCATCCATTCAATGGCCTGCTTCGCAGAATTCCCCCAATATTCTGTTTCATGATTCCCATAAGCCCCATCAATTCCGCCTGCCAGTTCATTAAAATATACATATTGATTTGGATGATTTTTAACCATCCAATAAGCAGGAAGTGCAAGCAGGGCAACGAATGAAGCGATGGCAAAGCCTTTCAATATCTTTGGCTTGCAGGCTTGAATCAGAAAATCCCAGCCAGTTGCAGCAAGCATGGCAATCGGAATAAAGACAAACAAAACCTGTCTCCAACCACTATAAACTGTTGAGCCTTTATAGATGATATAGGCAATTGGAAAAACGAGCATGAACAGCAAAATCACGAAGAAATATCGCTTAAAATTCGCTTGTACATTCCCAAAAAAGCTAATGAAAAATCCAACCAAAACCACTAATGGCAAACTGATAAAAAGCCATTTCGGAATATAGTTCCACGGGGGTTGAGTGACCAGCATCCGTTCTCCTTCAAATAATTCGTAACTCAACAAAAATTGAAAATTCGAGAATTGAGTTAAGGCTTTCAAAGGATTGCTAAGTGGAGCTTGTAAACCATAAGGCCAAAGTGCAATTCCTAAAAAGTAGGCAATTATGCAAATTCCAACTCCATAAGCCAAGTATTTCGGAAGGAGTTTTAAACTCATTCCAGCCCCTTTTTTAGCAAGTATTCCTAACCAAGCTAAACCAAAGAACAAACCGAAATAGCCGAACAAAATCAGTCCTCCAACCCGAATACTAATAGCGATTGCCATACCTATTGCCAACCAAAGTGCGGTGGAAAGTTTCGGTTTGGGCAATTCTTTCAGGAATTTGAGCAGATAGAATGTAGAAACTGCCATGCCCAACATGAAAGGAATATCTTTATGATTGTTGAACATGTGCCCAAAATAGCGCGGGCAGAAAAATGCCAAGATAATGGCAAAGCAGGCAGTTCGCCAATCTCGGAAAAGCGCAGTTGCTCGCCCAATGAACAGAACTGTGAGCAATCCTACCAACAGATTCAGCAAATGGCGAGTTTCAAATATGCCAAATGGTGATATTTTATTGAGCAAGAAAGCCGTTAAATCGAAAGATGTTCCGTAGAATTTGGTGGCATTTCTGGCATGCCTGGCTTTTTCATCCAGCACAATTTTGTTCTCTCCGAAACTGCTGAAATATTCCCAAGCATCTTCTGCATAAATCACATTCACCTGCTCATCCCAAGTAATTCCGTAATCGAAACTGAGGAATGGAGTAACTAGGGCGAAAAGCGAGAAAATTGCTAGAAAAATAAGCTTATAAATCGGATGATTCCCAAATTTTAGCTTCGATTTTAAATCTTGTTTATTCTTTAGGGAACGAATTGGGGTTTTAATAAAATCCTGAAAAAAGAGCTGATGTTGGAGTTTAATAAGATTTATTTTCTCTTTCGCAAAAGAATGAGTTGTCTCTGTCTCCAACTCCATAAACTCAACTCCAACCTGCTCATTTTCTGTAATAAACCTTGCTTGCTGAATTGGAATGGGCAGATATTGAGCAGCTATTTCATTCGCCAGATTAGGGGAAACTACATTAATGTCCGCCAAAGGTTTCTCCACATTGAGCGGATTCCAAAAGCGTTGTACCACGTTATTCAGTTTTCCAGCCTTTCCTTGCACTCCAACCCAAGCTGTTTCCGAGTTGGCTTGAGGCTTGTTTTTAGAAAACCATTTGGCAACTCCCAATATATTTCCGTGCTGATTCGGGTAAAGCAAAGAAACCAATGAATCTTGATTTTCGACCTTAGCCAAACCTTCTTTCCATTGCTCAGAAAGTTCCGTAGCATTGGTTTTTACAAACTGGATATTATTTCCCTCAACTTCCAATTCAGAATTGGAAACCACAATGAGTTTGAGTGGCGATTTTGTCTGATTGAAATAATGAGTAAGATTAGTGGGCAATTCTTGCTCGGTAAAAGGAAGAATAAAACTAATTTCCTTTGATTTAGCCGATTGACTTCCAGTATTTTTTACTCTTTTGAGTGTTTTCGGCTTGTTTGGTTTCTTACTCATCGATTGTATTTCAAAAATCTTAGCGCTTCTTGGTCGTGTCGAACAAAGGCTGACATACCAATAAAATATAGCGCAAGCGTCCGCTTGTGCCTTAATATCCAAAAATAGCCTTAGCTTTAATACTACTTTTTACTCCTTTTCTGGGTAGATTAAATCTTCATTCCACCAAAATCCCCTGAACTCATTAACAACACATTTTCTGTCTGGGCTTTTTCAGCTAAGAATGTTTCCAGTTTTGCGCTATCATCAAAAACAAGCAAATCTTTTCTGTTGAAAGCCTCAATTAATTCTTCTTTACTAAATGGAGTAAGTTTTTTGTGCTCCACCGCTTTTGGGTTGAAATAAACCACCGCAGTGTCCGCTTTTTTCAACGCATCTTTATATTGTGGAATAAATTCTTTGTTCAAAGAGCTGAAAGTATGAAGCTCCACACAAGCAGTTAGCAAATGTTTCCCGAACTGAGTTTTTACGGCATTTACCGTAGCAGTCACTTTAGAAGGCGCATGAGCAAAATCTCTAAAAACCTTGTTTCCATTCGTTTCTTTAAGGAATTGCAAACGCATATTCGCTCCCTCAAAGTTCTGGATTGATGCGTAGAATTGCTCTTTGGTAACGCCAATTTTCAGGCAGACTTCCAATGCACCACTAATATTCATCAAATTATGTTCTCCAAATAGCTTAATCGGAACTTTATTCTTGTTGTGGTCAATCAAATAAGTAACTCCATCCTTCAATTTATGCTTGTGCGCTTCGTAAGGATATTGGAAAACATCTTCCCGAATCGCACCTTTTTGGGCAATGTCTGCCACTAATTTATCGGTGGAATTATAAATTAAAGTCCCCGCTTTTGGTGTGCCTTCCATGAATTTTCGGAATTGCTCCACATACCCATCATAATCAGGGTAAACATTAATATGGTCCCAGGCAATTCCCGTTACCAAACCAATATGCCTGTCATAATGCAAGAATTTTGGCGTTTTGTCTAGCGGAGAAGTCAAATATTCGTCTCCTTCAATTATGATAATTGGCGCACCGTCAGAAAGTCTGATATTCTCCTCAAAACCGTGTGGAGTTGCTCCAATCAAATAATCAAAATCTCGTTTAGAATATTGTAGGGCATTGATAATAATTGAGGTAACCGTGGTTTTTCCATGGCTTCCACCAATTACAATGCGCTGTTTGTTTTTGGAGTGTTCGGCAATGAAAGAAGGATAAGAGTGGATTTTTAAACCCAATTCCTGCGCTTTCTTCAATTCTGGATTATCAGCCTTGGCGTGCATTCCCAAAATGACCATGTCCAAATCAGCAGAAATATTCTCGACACTCCAACCCTGATTTTCTGGCAATAAGCCATTTGCCTCCAATTTGGATTTTGAAGGGTCGAAAATCAAATCATCCGAACCTGTAATTTCATGACCTTGCTTTTTGAGCGCAATCGCCAAATTATGCATTACACTTCCCCCTATTGCTATAAAATGTATTTTCATATCTGATTGATAGTTACCTTATCTCGATAATTTACTTTTTCCGCCCCACACACTATTCTCTAAGCAAGCAAAAATAACCGAATTTTCGAGAATTGGGTAATGGTTGAATTTTGATGTGAGGATTTATGTTTGATTTTGCAGTTTGAATGGCTTCTTAAATGTTGAATCCACCTTACCGCTCACTAATGATTCAATACACATAATCCAAACAGAAGAAACTGTAATTTTAGGAGATTGTTGAAAAATTTAATAAATTCATGTTGAAATTGTATTGAACAATTGAGAAGAGGTTAAATAACTTCAAATTCCCAAGAGAGCCTAACCAATAAATCATTTCATACCAACTTTAAAAACAACAACATGCTTATTCCAAGTCTCGTTCTCAAACAGCTCTACAACAGAGGAAGCCTCACAAATACGGCAAAAGGCGTTCAATTTTCTATAAAAAACAGGTTGAGCGATGGTAAATTAATTGGCCTGGAAAGCGTGAGCATAGGCGGAAAAGATGTGCCGATGGAAGATGTTTTGGTAGATTCTGGAAATGGCAATATCAGACCTGCTATGGAATTATCGGAAAGTGAACCTGCTGATTTCCCGCTCAAAAAAGTGCTTAACATTTTCTCTAAAATTGATGACTTGGATGAAGGTAAATACGAAATTAAAATTGTTGCCATCACCACTCCTTTCGGGAAACTGAAAATCTCTGTAGATGATACGATTTCCAAAGAAGGCGATGACATGGTTCGGATTCCGAGAGATGTGGAAGATGATTATTCGGAAAGAGCAATCAAGACTCGCCAAAAATTTTTGGAGGAATACACAGGAAAGAAGTTGGAGCATATTGATAAATATTCATTCGACCCACATATTACTGCTGGAAATTGCGAGCATTTTGTGGGTGTGGCACAGGTTCCGATTGGAATTGCTGGCCCAATCAAAATCAATGGAGAACATGCAAAAGGCGAGTTTCTAGTCCCAATGGCAACCGCAGAAGGAACTTTGGTGGCTTCTTACAATAGAGGAATTAAAGTATTGAACCAATGTGGCGGAGCAATTTGTACCGTTCAGGACGATGTGATGCAGCGTGCGCCAGTTTTCGTTTTTGAAGATGCCCGTGGAGCGAGGGAATTTGTGCGCTGGGTCAAGGAAAATACCGAAAAAATTGCCGAAGAAGCAGAAGCAACTACTCGCTTAGGGAAATTGAAATACATTGACCCTTTCTTGGCGAGTAAATTTGCCTATTTGCGTTTCAACTTCACTACGGGCGATGCCGCAGGGCAGAATATGGTAGGAAGAGCTACTTTTGCGGCCTGTAGTTGGATTTTGGATAATTACAAAGAATATAAGATTACAAACTTCTATTTGGAGTCGAACTTGGCAACAGATAAAAAGGCTTCTCAGGTGAACATCATGAGAACGAGAGGAAAGCGAGTGACTGCGGAAATCACGCTAGACAGAGATGTTTTGATTCAGAATATGCGTGTTGAGCCAGAAATGTTGGCATATCATGCATCTGTGGCAAGTATAGGAACGATTCTGTCGGGTGCAAATAACAATGGTCTCCACTCAGCAAATGGAATTACTGCTATGTTCATTGCCACAGGGCAAGATGTGGCGAATGTGGCAGAGTCTTCGGCAGGAATTGTTCATGTAGAAGTTACCAAGAAAGGCGACTTATATATGTCTATGACCATTCCCTCACTTATTGTCGCCTCTTATGGTGGTGGAACTAGCCTTGCCACACAGCGAGAATGTTTGGAATTGATGGATTGTTATGGAAATAACCGAGTAAATAAATTAGCAGAAATTGTTGTTGGAGTTGTTTTGGCAGGAGAACTTTCTTTGGCTTCGGCAATTTCCTCTTCCGATTGGGTTTCTAGCCATGAGCAGTACGGAAGAAATAGATAAGGTTAATAGTCTCTGAATAAGAAACGCTTTCACAATCATGTTTTGTTGTGAAAGCGTTTCTTATAATTGTGATTCAAAGATACTTTATTGCCTACTCGTTACTTTTCATCTCAATGCTTTTAGAACTTAATTTATTACAACAAGTGTGAAAGACAATTCGGAAGGTTTGCCTTTGCGTGTTAATGATTAGTTTTACAAATTAAAATAGAATACATAATTTTTTTAACATTGAATAATGCCTATTTTAGAATTTGAATTCAACGTTAAATCAATTACAGAATATCAAGTGAATACACTTGGAAATTATACATCTCAAATAGTATCTCTTGGCAAAAACTAAAATTATCTACTTACTATTCTGCTTCTTTCTGAGCAGTCAAATCGCTTTTGGGCAAAATCCAGACACAGTAGGTGGCGTTGTGGACGATGGTGGCGGATTAGTTTTTGAGGATGAATATGAACCAGAAGAAGAGGAAGGAACTAAACTCATTGTTGGTTTAATGGTTGATCCTCCATTTGTAATTAAAGATACAGACGGTTCTTATTATGGATTGAGTATTGATTTATGGAATTTCATTGTAGATGAACTTGATTTACAATATGAATTTCAGGAATTTAACGATGAAACTGCCATGCTCAGGAAGCTAAATTTCAATGAGTTGGATATTTCTATCAATCCAACAAAAGTAAATAGCAACCGAGTGAGAATGTATAGTGCCACGCAACCATTTTTCATCTCCAGCTTGGGAATTGCCACTTCTAGTATTCCACAGAATCAGTTTCAAATGTTCATCAGCAACATTTTCTCCTTCGATTTTCTGAAAATCATTTTGGGTTTGATGCTCATTATCATTCTTTTCGGAAGTATTGTTTGGTATGTGGAAAGCAGAAAAAACAATGTAGAATTTGGAAGAGGAGCAAAAGGTTTACTAGACGGAATTTGGTGGGCAGCCGTAACCATGACCACCGTTGGCTATGGCGACAAAACTCCCCGTTCGCTCACAGGCAGAATGATTTCCATTGTCTGGATGTTCTCTGGAATCATTACTATCTCTAGTTTAACGGCATCTATCACCTCTCAACTTACAGTAAATACTTTGGGAATGGATATTGAAAGAATCGAAGATTTAAAAAAAGTAAATAGGATCGGTACAGTTCGTTACTCTTCTTCCGAAGAATATTTGATGGATCATAAAATCAAACCCAAGAAGAAATATGATAGCCCAGTTGCAGGAATGGAAGCATTGAGCGATGGGGAAATTGATGTTTTTGTGTATGATAAGCCCATCATGAACTATCTCATCACTAAAAATGAATTGGAAAACCGTGTACGAGTTATGCCAATTACATTTAATCGAAACTATTGTAGTTTTATGCTCCCAGGAGACAGTAAAATGGTCAATGAAATCAACCCAATTCTACTCGATAAAATCAGTATCGCCTCTTGGGCAAACACGCTAGAGAAATATAATCTAGATCAAGGCGAATAATATATACAATCTCAAATTGTACTTGCCAAGTTCCCAACACTCAAAAGGGAATACATCGAGATTTCAGTTTGATAGATTTCAAAAAAAAGCATGGAAAAACAGAACTCGAAGGAAGTATTAATGGTGTTTGTGAAAAACCCAGAACTAGGCAAAGCAAAAACCCGTTTGGCAAAAACGGTTGGAGACAAAAAAGCGTTGGATATTTACTTACAATTGCTTCGATATACAAAATCTACACTTGATAAAATCCCACAAGACAAGCAAGTTCATTATTCTAGTTTTGTAGATTCAAATGATTTTTGGAAAGAAGGAGATTACCAAAAAGCGTTACAAAACCAGTCAAAAGACCTGGGCGAAAAGATGCTAAATGCTTTTCAGGAAAATTTCAAACATGGCTACGAAAAAGTAATTATCATCGGAAGTGATTGCCCAGAAATCGCTAAAGAAACGATACAAGAAGCATTCAAAAAGCTTGATACACATGATGTGGTTTTCGGCCCTGCAGAAGATGGAGGTTACTATTTATTGGGAATGAGAGAAATGATTCCCGAATTGTTTGGGAATAAAAAATGGAGTTCCGATTCGGTCATTGCCGACTCTATCAGAGATTGCAAAAACAAAAACCTTTCTTATGGTCTATTAGCTACATTTTCAGATGTTGATTTGGAAGAGGATTGGAGGAAATTTGAAGATAAATTGAAAGGGTACTAAGTAGTTTCGTGTTAGCGTGACGACTCAGAGAGTCGTGGTACAGTACTAATTCGTACACC
>JBLIFI010000054.1:0-16537 GCA_047633715.1 Flammeovirgaceae bacterium | reverse complement strand
GTTCTACTTTAAGACTCTAGGAATATCGTATTCATTTTGAATACTCAAGTCAAAACAGCTCATAGATTACTGTACAAAAAATGAAAACACTCCTCGGAAATGGTCTTTTTCAGACCTTTCCGAGGGTCAAAGGAGTCACACAAACACAATTCAGATAAAAAAGGTTAGAGTCTTAAAGTAGAAATAGGAACGAGGAATAAATATTTTCGAAAAAAAAGAGAGTCGATTTCCAATTTGGAAATCAACTCTCTTTAAAGTATTCTTGAAGTGTTTTATATGGCGTCTTCTACTTCTTCTCCATCTTCTCCAGTTGTCTGAGCACTTCTCAATGCACGAGGGATGGCAACAGAACCGATTGTTACTGAAGATGCATTCAATATCTCATAGTTTTCTGCCGTCAGCGAAGAAACTTTTACAGATTGTCCTAAGTCCAATCCATCTATGCTTACTTCGATTGTTTCAGGCATGTGTTTAGGTAATGCCTTCACTTTGATTTTTCTTAGTTTGGCAGTCAATTTACCACCTTTCTGCAAACCAACTGAGGTTCCAGCAAATTTTACTGGAATTTCCATCTTTACAGTCGTGTTTTCTTCCAAGATAAGGAAGTCGGCATGTAAAATGATTTCACTTACTGGGTGGAACTGAATATCTTGCAAGATGCACATGTGCTCATCTCCTTCAATATCCATATTCACGAAAGCCGCTTCTGGACTGTAAACCAAGTCTTTGAAAAGAATCATTGGCACGTTGAAGTGCTTGTTTTCAGTTGCTCCGTAAAGTACGCAAGGAACTAAAGCCTCTCTTCTTACTTGTTTGGCAGTTTTTTTTCCAAGCTCAGCACGCTTGTAACCAATCATGTCAATTATTTTCATTGTATTAGCAATTTAAATGTAAAACCAGTTTGGGTACTCAGTTTGCTTTCTTCATCCCCAGTTGGCGTAAAACAAAATCGGAAACCATTTCCGAAAATCTTGTGTCGGGCATTATCGCTTTCGCTAAATCTCCAACTTATGACAAAAACAAAGAGCTAATAGACTCCTTATCGTGAATTTTTCTGATTGCTTTGGCAAACATTTCTGCTACCGAAAGTACTCTTATTTTGGTAGATGAGCCTCTTAGCGGAATGGTGTCAGTTACTACAATCTCTTCCAAAACTGAGTTCTCCAGCCTTTCGTAAGCCTTTCCTGATAAAACTGGATGCGTACAAACTGCTCGTACACTTTTTGCTCCTTTATCCATAATGATTTCCGCAGCTTTGCACATGGTACCAGCAGTATCAATCATGTCATCTATCAGCACCACATTTCTCCCTTCTACTTCTCCAATAATCTGCATGGAGGCAATTTCATTTGCTCTTTTTCTATGCTTATCGCAAATCACCATATCAGTATTGAAGTGCTGTGCATAAGCTCTTGCTCTGCCTACTCCACCTACATCTGGAGAAGCAAAAATCATATCTTCCAACTCCAAACTCTTCAAATACGGAACGAAAACATACGAACCTTGCAGGTGGTCTACTGGAATATCGAAAAAGCCTTGAATCTGCCCTGCGTGCAAATCGCAAGTTACAATTCTTGTTGCTCCTGCTGCTGAAATCAAGTTTGCCACCAATTTAGCTCCAATTGCTACTCTTGGTTTGTCTTTCCTGTCTTGCCGAGCATAGCCAAAATAAGGCAACATTAGGGTGATTGTATTTGCTGAGGCTCTTTTGCAAGCGTCAATCAGCATCAGTAACTCCATAATGTTTTCTGCTGGCGGAAAAGTTGACTGAATCAGAAAAACGTCTCCTCCTCGAATAGACTCGTTGATGTAGGGAGCAATCTCTCCATCGCTGAATTTCTGCAAGGTTACATCGCCCAAATCGGAACCATAAACATGGGCAATCTTTTTGGACAAATACAATGTGGCTGAGCCAGAGAAAATCTTGACGACATTCATGAGGGAAATGTTTAAGTACCTTGTACTATTTATTTTAGTAATCGCTTTTTCTGAAGCTACCTGAGTTATTGATTATTATCTAGGCTGTATCTAATTGATAATCAGTTACTCGTAAAGTATTTCTTGCTAATTATATCTACACACTTCCAAACAGGGTGCAAAGTTAGGCAAACTGGTCTCGAAATCAAAAAAAAGTCAGTTTATTTCATGTAGAAATAAACTGACTTTAGAATATCAAAAATCTATATTGGCAAGCAAACAATATTGCTTTAAGGACTCTTAATAGCTACTATCCTTGAATCCGAGAAAAAAAACTAATACAATCCGAAATCTTATCAGTTTTACTCATATCTCAAAGACTCAATCGGATCAAGCTTGGCGGCTTTTGAGGCAGGATAATAACCTGAAATCACTCCAACCAACACACAAATGGTGAATCCCATGAAAACCCACAGCCAAGGGACTAAGAAATTTCCATCTCCAATGGCGAGTGCTACTGCATTCCCGAGAGCAATTCCTATAAAAATCCCAACAAATCCTCCCATCAGACAAATAACAATTGCTTCCAACAAAAATTGCTGACGAATTTTAGATGGTGTTGCACCTAATGCTTTTCTGACTCCAATTTCACGAGTTCTTTCTGTTACAGAAACCATCATGATATTCATTAGCCCGATTGCTGCACCCAAAAGTGTGATGAAACCAATCAATCCACCTCCTGCTTTCAGATAGCCTGAAATTTCATCTAAGGAGTCTGCCACTGTTTCGCTTCGAGAAAGCTCGAAAGAATTTGGCTTGCCGAGTTCATCTCTTCGAATCTGGCGCATAACTCCAGTAGCCTCGCTCATGGCAGATTCAAACTTGGAAGGGTCGTCAATTTTGGTAGTTACTTTATAGGTTGGTGTATAACCTTGCGAGTTTCGGTAGGCATTTTCGATAGGCACAATCAGCGAGCGGTCTGTACCCCCGCCCCCCAAACCTCCGCTTGGCTCAAGCACGCCAATTACCGTGTATTTCTGATTCATGAATCCAACTTGCTTATTGATTGGCTCTTCATTTTCTTCAAAAAGGAATTTTGCTAATTCGCTTCCAATCACCACCACATTCATTCCGTTCATGAGTTCTACAATGGAAAAATTCCTCCCTTTTTTTAAATCTAATGAGTTGTTTCCCAAATAATATTGGTCTCCTCCAATCATTCTGGAATTTGGGTTCGTCTTCTTTGAAAGGCGCTTCACTTCCACAGAACCGCTCACAGAGGAACTGATACTCACTTCATTTGCCATTTTAAATCTCTTTTTAAAACTGATAGTTTGCTTGTATTCAATCGGATTTTTCTGTGGCGCTCTCCTTCCGCCACGCCTTCTTTCGCGCTGCAAATCCATCACATCAAAACTGTTTCCTCCCAAATCTGCTAGACCAGAAGTGATATTGGATTTAATGGCATCAATGGCTGTGAGAATCCCAACCAAAGACATAATGCCAATGGCGATGATGGAAGCAGTCAGGACTGTACGCAAAAGGTTGCTCTTGACTGAGTGAAATGCTTCTTTTATACTTTCGGTAAAATTCATTCTAAGTAATTTTTCTAATTCACTACATAAATATAGCTAGAATTTGGATTCGGCAACCTTAATGTGCCAAGTAGGCGTTTTTTTTACTCGAAAGGTAATGATTGAACCAATTTACTTAAATAAAATGCTTGTTTGGAGTTTCATTATTCAATGAGTATGCTCGCTTATTTCCTATAAAACTTGAAACTCTCGCATATTATCTACAATTTTAGATAATGAGTGTAAATTTTTTAGATAAATTTTCACTCATCCGATTCCCTACCTTAACCTAACCAACTCCTTATTATGATTAGCAAAATGCCTATTGTCGATTTGCATTGCGATTTGCTCAGTTACCTTACCGAAATTGAAGAAGCAGATATTGACAATGTCCACGATATTGGCTGTTCCCTGCCTTTCTTAAAAGCTGGAAATGTCAAAATGCAAGTGTTGGCAGTTTATTCGGGAACTGAACAAGGAAGTGCCGACTATGCCATGGCGCAAGTTCCCGCATACGAAGAACTTATTAAGCAAAAACCATTCATGCCCGCCACGAGTTTCCAAACCGCTCAATGGCTGATGGATTCAAAAGCAGTAGGCGTGGTAATGGCAATTGAAAATGCTTCTGGACTGGCAGAAGAAAACGAGCCTCTTCAAAAAGCATTCGACCGAATTGATTACATGCTCGACCATGTTGGCAAGCTTCTTTATATGAGCTTTACACACCATTGGGAAAACAGGTTTGGTGGAGGAAACTACTCAGAGGCTGGGCTGAAACCTGATGGCGAAAAATTACTAGAGTTTATAGCTGGAAAACAAATTGCTGTTGATTTATCGCACAGTTCTGATGCTTTGGGCTTTGGAATTTTGGATTACATCATAAAAAACAATTTGGATGTTCCTGTAATGGCGAGCCACTCCAACTTCCGAACCAAGTGGAATCATGTTAGAAATTTGACTGATGAAATGGCGCAGGAAATTATTCGAAGAAAAGGAGTAATTGGAATCAACTTCCTAAGGGAATATGTGGATAGAAAAAATCCCAATACTTTACTCGACCATATTATTTACGGACTCGCAAATGGAGCAGAAGATGCTCTCTGCTTCGGAGCAGATTATTTTTATGTCCATTCCATTAAAGATCCGAAAAGAATCCCCTTGTTTTTTAGGCAACACGAAAACGCAACCGCCTATCATCCTGTTTTGGAACAACTCAGAGAAAGAGGTGTAAGTACAGAACACCTAAATGCAATCAGCCATAGAAATGCACTCAACTTTTTTGAACGACTTTGGGGGCATGGATGATTTTGGATATTAAGCTACAAACTGATACTCAATACAATATTTAACGTCATATCTCAATAGTTTATTGAGTGTCCGCTTGTGAAATAAATTTGAATAATTACTTTTTCTGTAAAACCTGCATATAATCCAATTCAAGGAGGCGTTGTACTAGACTTTATCACGATTGGTTTACTATACACTCGACTCGGAGAGTCAAGGTACGATTAGACCATGTAGAGCGAGTTTCCCTACTCACTCTACATGGTCTAATCTGGGTATACAAAATCAATACTGATAATATCTACTCTAAAAAACCTTGAAAATAAAAAAAATAAATTTATTAAACTTTTTAATTCAACAAAATATTACACCTCCAGTATTTTTCTACAAATTTTTTTAACGATGAGAGTAAGGGTAGTTTTTAAATTGAAAAATAAGGGTGCGGTACTTCCATTTCATCATCAAGAGCTGATTCGCTCTCTCTTGGATATGATGATGATAGGCAATGAATATAACTTGGATAAAATTCCTTTCAATTATTCTGGGCTGAAAGGGCAAACCAAAGTCGGAAAAGATGGATTGCACTATTTTTCACAGTTGGTAACCTTGGTTTTTACCAGTTCCAATGAACAGTTTATTCAAGCAGTAATTGACAAGCTATTTAAATTCGGATATTTCTATTTGGGAAGCCTACAACTCGAACCCCATTTAGTTGAGAAGGAAATGTCTGTTGTACCAGACGTTTATTGCTGTAAATACCTTTGTATTTCCCCAATCGTAATCACTAAATCATCTAGCCAACTTCAAAACAAACTTTTCATTTCACCCGAATCAGATGGCTTTTCCGGTAAATTAAAACAATCTACCATTCAACGAATGATAGCGAATGGTTATGATTTTGGAGATGATAGTGCGAAATTCTCAATACGTCCAGATACAGGATATATTGAACGCCTGACCGAAAGAGGAAAGAAATTTGCTAGAATTTACACCTTAAATCATCAAGGAAACCCCTTGGAAATAAGAGGTTATACTTTTCCTTTCGAGCTAAATGCCAACAAAGAAGTGCATAATTTCATCTTCAAAAATGGGTTTGGAGAGTTTACTCAATACGGCTTTGGCATGTTGGATTTGACTACCAGCAAGAACATTCCCAGAAAAATAATTCATCAGAAAGCGGATAGTGCCTCACTCAGCGAATTCTGATTCGTTCCAGTTTCTATCCAAACTGCTTACCTTATAAACATACTTCGCTCCTTGAGAGTCGAAAAACTTACTCTCCGAAGCACCAATAATTTTGAATAATTGGGATGAATCATCTTTGTTGAACTCCTCCCCTTTTGAGTAGCGATAGATTGCATAATATTTCGCCCGCTCACCGCCAACAGATCTGTTTGGCTTCTTCCACTTAATAGTTGCTCCATTAGATGCATATTCCACTTTTACTTTCCGTGGAGGTAGCGGAGGAATTACATCTTTCCATGACATTTGAGGTACAAATGCAGGATTTTGGTAAATGCTATCTTGCAGTTTCTTTTCCATTCCCCCATAATTATCTAGCAAGAATTTAGAGCGGAAAAGAATACTTCCGTGAGCAAGTGGCGAAGCTTCCCGAACTGCATTCAGTTGATTCGGAATTTCATTCAAATCGTACCAAGCAGAGTCATAGTTATTCTGGATTTTATAGAGTGCGTGCCCAATATAGAGATGTTTGCCAAAGCTATTGTCAGCCCACCAAGGGAGCAACACGCCAAAAGCAGCAGGTTTAAAATCCATTGACCAATAGAGTTGCGGGGCAGAATAATCTATCCATTCTTTTTCTAGCCATTTGCGAGTATCGGCATAAATAGAGTCGTAAGAAGGAATTCCCGCACGAGTTGCCGAGCCTAACTCATCATTCACTTTGTTCCTCCAAACTCCAAAAGGGCTCACTCCAAACTTTATATACGGTTTTTCATTGGCAATATTCACATGAAGTGTTTGGATGAAATTATCCACATTGGCTCTGCGCCAATCTCCTTTGTCGGTAAATAAAGAACCGTGCTTTTTGAAAGTCTCCTCATCATTAAACGGTTGCCCTTTCACAGGATATGGATAAAAATAATCATCGAAATGCACGCCATCAATATCATACCTTTTTACCACATCTGTTACTAGCTTAATAATGTATTTCCTCGCTTCGGGAATACCAGGATTGATGTACGTGCCTTTGTGGTAATCTACCATCCACTCGGGGTGGAGTTTGGAAATATGCTTTTTGGAAATATCATCTTTCGCTTTGTTGGAGATTGCCCTAAATGGATTGAACCAAGCATGCACTTCCATTCCTCTGGCATGAGCTTCTTTCAGAATAAATTTCAATGGGTCGTACCAAGGTTTCTTTCCTTGTTCTCCCATCAGCCACTCTGACCATGGTTCATATTTACTTCTGTAAAAAGCATCGGAAGAAGGTCGGACTTGCAAGAAAATGGCATTTATTCCCGTTTTCTGATGTTCGTCTAGCATGGCAATCAGGGATTCCTTCTGCTCTTTCTTCTCTAGCCCTTTTTTTGCTGGCCAATCAATATTATAAATACTCGAAATCCAAACGCCCCGCATTTCCCTTTTAGGAGAATTAGTTTCCTGAGAGAAAGCAGATTGAATACTAAATAAGAAGACTGCGAGTAATAATTTATTTTTCACTTGGTTCTATTTGGTGGAGTTTCAAATATGGTTGGATTTTACAAGATTCAAAAGCGGTGAGGCGAAATAAGTCGTAAGTCTTTAGTCCAGAGTTTGAGTATGGGGCAAAGCTCAACAATTAGGCATTACTACTTGATGAAATTCTCGGGCGCATCTCATTTTGTCGCATTTCGTAGAAAATCGGCTAGAAGCCGACACCTTGCGTCACTCGCCAAGAGGCGAGCGACAGATTCCAAATCCTTACTGCGACATTTTGAGATACGCCCAAATTCTCTTAATACTTTATACTTATATCTTGCTACTTACAATAAAATCCACCACCAGAAAACGAGCGTGATTCCCGAAGCTAATAAACCGAATCCAACCAAGAAACTAGACAATTTAGGGTTAAGGTTGTATTGGGTAGCAATGATAGAAGCAGTTACCATTGGTGGCATGGCGGCTTCCAACACAGAGACGTTGCCAATCAAACCTCCTTCAGCGAGCATAAAATGAGCCATCAGTAGTATCAGCAAAGGTGCAATCAGTAACTTGAAACTCAATCCTGCGAGTACGTTTCGCCAATTGATTCCCGCAAAATCAAATGTAATTTGCAATCCGACCGAAACCATTGCCAAAGGCGTGAGTGTGTTGCCCAATTGCTTAATCCCATTTTGGAGCGGCTCAGGAAAATCTACGCCTAGAAATGACATGGGCAAAGCAAGGAAAAAAGCGATAAATGGAGGAAACTTGAACACATTCCAAGCAATTTCCTTCAAATTCCCTGATTTGGATGAAAATTTCATGGCAATAAGCACTCCCAGAATGGAAACCGAGAGAAAACCGCCTTGTCCAATGATAATGGCAATCTCCAAACCCGAACCACCATAAATGGCTTCTACTACAGGATAACCCACAAAAGAAATATTGCCCATTCCAGCCA
This sequence comes from Flammeovirgaceae bacterium, assembly GCA_047633715.1. Classification (GTDB taxonomy): domain Bacteria; phylum Bacteroidota; class Bacteroidia; order Cytophagales; family Flammeovirgaceae; genus JBLIFI01. Next base: position 8,158 of record JBLIFI010000054.1, on the reverse strand, counting down.
CCAAAGTCAGCGCGCCCAAAGTTTGTTTGGAGTATTTAAAAATTGGCTGAATTAAGGCAAAAAAAGCCCATGAAAAGCCCAAGACTAAAACGGGTGTCAAGAAGGGAAAAATCATCTCCAAGTTCCAGCTCAACTTGGGAACATAATAGAACGTAATGGCGGGTAATGAAAGGTAGATAATGAAAACATTCAGCGTTTTGGCACTTTCGCTTTTCAGAACCTTGTATTTATTAAGTAAAACCCCTCCAAAAAGTGAAATCAGAATTAGTAATATGTTCGACATGGCTCAATTCTATTAGCTACCTTTGTGATATAAAAGTGCAATTTAGCAAATATCTTTAGCGTAGCACTTACGTACTACGCTAAAGATATTTCGTCCCTTTGGGACTTTTGTGTACAACTCTAATATTTTGGAAAAATCTGATTTCCAATCTTGAAGTTTGAGTTCAACACAGTTAATCAAGTATTGAATTATCACTTTTTACTTTACCAAATTACCATTTCGCTACTTTACTATTTGAATTTATGCCTTTATATATAGTTCCCACTCCAATCGGTAATTTAGAAGATATCACGCTTCGTGCCATCAGAATTCTGAAAGAAGCGGATTTGATTCTTGCCGAAGACACTCGTAAATCAGGTATTTTGCTGAAACATCTGGAAATCAAAAAGCCAATGAACAGCCACCATGCTCACAACGAGCACAAAACTGTGGAAAGGGTCGTTGAACAATTGAAGGAAGGAAAAAATATTGCCTTGATTTCCGATGCGGGAACTCCAGCCATTTCTGACCCTGGATTCTTATTGGCGCGAGCTTGTGTAGAGCACGGCTTGGAGATGGAATGTTTACCTGGAGCAACTGCTTTTGTACCTGCTTTGGTAAAGTCTGGTTTACCCGCAGACAGATTCACTTTTGAAGGTTTTCTACCACCTAAAAAAGGCAGGCAAACTCGCTTGAAGGAGCTTGCAGAAGAAACTCGCACCATGATTTTCTATGAATCTCCGCACCGTTTGGTGAAATCGCTCAAGCAATTTGCTGAGTATTTTGGAGAAGATAGAACTGCTTCAGTTTCTAGGGAACTAACCAAAATTTATGAGGAAACCAGAAATGGAACGGTTACAGAGTTAGCCAAACACTATGAAGAAACTCCTCCGAAAGGGGAAATTGTGATTGTGGTTGGGGGGAAATAGATAAAAGACCATCTGAAATTAATCAGATGGTCTTTTATAGTACAATTGGTTATTGTAATGTTAGACAATAACTTAGTCAACATCCCAAAATAACTTTGTGTCAATTTTATCATCGCCAAGCTTAGTTACAGCGGCTGCTCTGTTATCTCCATTTAGTGTCTGAAGAATTACAGGGTAACTTAATCTAGTTGGCAAGTCAGTAAGATCAGCTACAAGAGATTCAAAGATATAAATCGTATCGTCAGTGGAAGCATCATTATCATCTTTTACTTGATTTGCTGGCAAAGTAACCTGCTCTCCAGGTAAAACCAAAACATCATTGTTAGGATATCCTGTTCTTCTGTACTCAGCCCAAGCCTCATGCGCTTGCATATAAAGAGCTACATACTTTTGAGTAAGTACATTCTCCTCTGAAGCTGCGGGTAAACCATTAACAAAAGTAGTAACAGTCGCAGATGCAACACCCCATCTCTCCATAGATGCTCTCACACCATTTTCATAATTAGTCTGATTCCAGCTATTATGTTCCGAAATAATAAACTGAACCTCAGCATACTCCATTAATACTTCACCATAATCAGGCTTAATAACATTGCTACTTCCAAATGAGTAATCTGTGAATGCAAGTGTATTAGTTCTTGGGTAAGCATAAGGAACGCCTATGTAATCATCATAGTCTGTACTAGTAGTGTATGAACCATCTTTCACAGATCCAATAGACGCACTAATAGGAGCTGCCATCTGAAATAAACGAGCATCAGGTCCAAAATTTGAAACATCCCCTTTCAATAATTTAACAAATGGTGCTGCAACCGCAAAATCAGTTCTTCCGATAAATGCATTCCAAAATGGTGACCCTGTAGCATCTTGTGATTCATAAGCCTGAATTGCATTATCAGCATTAGAGGTAAATACTCCTGCAGTAATTGCAGCATTGATTGCTGTATTAGCTGCTGTTGCATCTACATCTCTTAGTCTGTTAGCCACTCTTAAAATAAGAGAGTTAGCAAATTTTTTCCATTTTACTGCATCTCCTCCAAATATGTTATCTCCACTAGTAAATACTGGCTTAGTAGTATCAATCATATCAGAAGCTGCTCTTAGCTCTGATAATATATCTGTGTAAATAGCTCTTGAATCAGCAAATTTAGGTGAAAGTACATTATTCACATCCAAAGCCTGGAAGTCTGCATTATTACTACCGTAAGAGTAATAAGGAATGTCTCCGAAGAAATCAGCCAATCCATGAAACATGTAAGACAATATGATTCTGCTTGCCGCTATTTGGTTATCGTTACTTCCATAAGCAGACATTTGTCCTCGAGTTGCAGGATTTACATTCAAGTCAATGACTGTTTTCAAATCTGTAGCAACACGGTATGTGTTCTCATAAAGCCCCTGTGCTGTAGTTTCTCTATACTGATACCTATCTTCATCTGCATAAGCAGTTTGACCCCAATACTGCATCCATGGCAAAGTCAGGCGGCCAGTATTAAAATCATCTCTAGCAAAGTCTGTATACTCCTTAGTAGCACTGTTGAATATAGTATTTGTTGGTACTACTTCTGGGCTGTTAGGATTGCTATTTATTTTATCAAAATCATTGTCACAAGATGACATGAATGATAGTGAAAAAGCGAAACATATCGCAATTATAATTTTATTTCTCATTTTTTAGAATTTTAAAGTTAAGTTCATACCAAACGATCTTGTAGAAGGCATAGAACCACCTTCAGAACCTTGAATGTTTCCACTACCTCCTGTAGCAACTTCAGGATCAAAGTTATCGTTATCCAATCCCCATACAAGTAAGTTTCTTGCAAAAGCAGTGAAAGTAACTTGACTGAATGGACCGATGAATTTATTAGGTAAAGTATACCCAAGAGTGATTTCTCTCAACTTAAAGTAATCCGCATCAAAAACATTCTGATTGTCATTTCTGAAGAAATGATCTTGACCTTGTCGTTGAGCTGAAATTACAGTTGTGTTAGGCGCAGTGTTAGTCACAGTATAACTTCCATCTTCCGCATAAGTCACAGTTCCTGTTACTCCTCCTAGTACAACACCTTCTTCTCTAATATTTCCTGTAGCAGTTTGCTCCAAAATACCAGAGTAGTTACCCCAAATATTTGTCAAAGACCTGTATTTACCACCATTTTGGTGATCAATCAAGAAGCTGAACGAAACACCTTTGTAGTTGAAAGAGTTATTAATTCCCATAGTGTAGTTAGGTAAAACACTACCTAAGTTTTCTACATCACGAGTTTCTAAGTATCTACCACTTGCATCAACAACTCTGTTTCCAGCATCATCAAACACATAGTTTGTACCTCTGATAATTCCGTAAGGCTGTCCTACTACTGCGTTCAATGAAACTCCATTGAATGGGAAACGAGCTAATTGCAATGAATTAACACCAGGTAATAATTCCAACAATTTGTTTCTGTTTCTTGCAAAGTTTACAGTTACATCCCAAGTGAAATCTCCTTTAGATACTGGAGTACCGCTTAATAAAAGCTCTATACCTTTATTTTCTAATTTACCCGCATTAGTAAATGTAGATCCATATCCAGTGGAAGGATCAACTTGTACAGGAGTAATCAAATCTGAAGTAGTTTCGTTGTAGTATGTAACATCGAAAGATACTCTTCTATCCAAAAATGCCATTTCTAATCCGACTTCCCAAGTACTTTTTTCTTCAGGGCCTAAGTTAGAATTTAAGTTAGCAGTTGGTTGTGTATATCGAATATCTCCGAAGAACGGTACTCTATTCTGAAAAGTATTTGACAAGTTGTAAGGATCTGTTCCATTTCCTACACTAGCCCAACCACCTCTTAACTTAGCAAAAGACAACCAATCAACATCGATAAATTGATCGAATAATACACTTGCATTTACAGAAGGGTAGAAATAAGAATTATCGCCTTCAGGTAGCGTAGAATCCCAATCGTTTCTTCCTGTAACAGTTAAGTATAAAAAGTTATCATACCCGAATGAAACTGAACCAAATACACTGTTTACTCTCTGTAAAGATTCAAAATCAGTAATCACCGGGCTATCTGTAGAATTATTGATGTTATATATACCATCAACTACTAATCCACCTTGTGTTTCACCTAATAAACTAGTACGTCTAACATCTCTTCTGTTCATACCAATAAAAGAGTTGATGTTAAATTTATTATCCATCAAGTTTTTATTGTAATGAAGACGGCCTTCGTAGTTAGTCTCTTGGAAATTTCTTTCTCTTTTGGAATAAGCAGATTGCGCCTGAGAGCCAAGTGCTGTTCTTTCAGAAATTGTTAAACTGTAGCTATCGTTGTAAAGGTTACCAACCAAGTATAAATCATCTGTGAAATTGTACTGGGCATTTAAGTTACCATACCATCTCAATCTTCTATCGCTTGACGTATTCTTATTAATAATCCAGTAAGGATTATCAGTATAGCGAGGCGAGGCATCGTCAAAGGCAACTCTGTTCCAAGTTCTTTGAGTACCGTCAGCTAATTGGTATTTTTTAAGTCTTTCAAAATCCAATGAAGTCTGTCCAAATTGGTAGAATTGAAGAATCACACTCGCTCCTCCGTAACCAAATTCAGGTCTGTTAAAACCTTCAGTTACTGTCATATTAACACCTGCTCCAATTTTAAGCTTATCGGTTAAATTAGACGATGCGTTAAAGTTAACTGTAGTTTTCTCTAATTCAGAATTTGGCACAATACCACTTTGCTGTACATTACCAAAAGACAATCTCATGTTTGACTTGTCAGTACCCATTGATAGAGAAACACTATTTGTTACAGAAACTCCTGTATTGAAGAAATCCTCTCTGTCATTTGCTGGGTAAGCCCATGCTCTTGTTTGCAAGTAATCATCTGCAAATTCTGGATCAAATGCATCCCAGTGAAGAACCTGCTGATTTTCGTATTTTGGCCCCCAAGACTCATCAGTTGCATAATCTACAATATCAAACGTACTACCATTGATTGTTGCAGTATTAAAACCTACTTGTCCAATTGTACTAGAGCTACCTCCACCACCACCGTACTTCTTCTGTACAGATGGTAAGATATTTACCTGATCAAACGCAACGCCTGTGTTTAAAACTACCTCAACCTTTCCACTTTTTCCAGACTTAGTAGTAATAATAATAACTCCGTTTTGAGCACGAGAACCGTACAATGCCGCTGCAGGCCCGCCTTTCAACACGTTCATACTGGCAATATCATCTGGGTTAATATCAAAACCCGCATCACCATAATCTCTACCACCCCCACCATTTTGGGCGTCAGTGCTATTATAATTAGAATTGTCTAATGGAACACCATCAACAACAAAAAGAGGTCTGTTATTCTGAGTAATTGAACCAGCACCACGAATTAGAATCCTTGAAGACCCACCTAAGTTACCTGATGGAGTTGAAATCTGAACACCAGCTACTTTACCAGAAAGTGCATTGATTGCGTTCGTAGTTCTTGATTTGCTGATTTCATCGCCATCTACTTGCTGACTTGCATAACCTAAAGCTTTCTTTTCTCTAGAAATACCCAAAGCAGTTACAACAATCTCATCTAAGATAGTATTTGAGCTTAAAGTTACGTCAATAACAGATTGAGTTCCTACCACAACCTCTTTGTCATTAAAACCAACATAACTAAATACTAATACGCTTTCGCTACTAGGCACCTTTAGGCTGTACTTGCCTTCTAGGTCTGTAACAGTACCTGTAGTGGTACCTTTAATTGTAATTGTGGCACTAGGAAGTGTCTCTCCAGTGTCATCATTTACTGTACCCGTCACGGTCATCTCTTGTGCCAACGCTGAAAACGTAACACAGAAAGCCATGAGGGCGAGAAGTAATACTTTTCTCATGTTTTTTTGGATTTTAGTTAAAAAATTAAAACTTATCTTGACGCAAGATTAACATTTTTTAGATAAAAACAACTATTTATATCCATCTCTCCATACTTTTTTTGGCAAAAAAGTGCAAAAACCTCTCGGAATAATGATAATTCAATAGCAATTTCATGACATTCACTTCAACTTCTGAAATTAACATGTTCGTAAACCTCATCGGAAATGACAATAACTTGGAAATTATTTCTAACTCATTTTTTATGTAAACCGAGCTAATTGGGTTGCAAAGCGAAGAGAATATAATGTTTTTGAAGTATTTTTTTCTTCCAATCGCTTGAAAGTCACTTTGAAACCCTACTCAATTTCCGAATTCCCATAGATACGAGCCTCCAAATAGCTTGATTTGCTCTGCGTAGCTTACCCAAAGTGGAACAAACGCAACGGCTTCGTCTCCACCATTTAATAACTAATGTTACGCAAACTATTTTTTTGTTGGATTTTGCAAATTGTCTATCAATGAGAGGAAATCTAATCTTTCCGAAACTCGCCATCAAATCCTAAGAGTTAAGGCAGTCAGTCGTATTTCGCTAATTTTTGAAAACTTCTCCACCTTAACCTCAGCCATATTCAATTTTAGGCTCAATACAGGCTTGGTTTCTACAACATTAAACGGTTTAGCTAAAAGCTTCTAAATAAAATAAACAAATAAGGTACGAGCAACCAGCAATTTCCCATCTGTAAAACGAAAACTGCGTAACAAGAATTTGTCAAGTCAATTGCCTTTTAGTTTCTTTCTAAATACTAATTCAACCAACTATTGACTTGGGATTCAGCATGGGCGCATCTCATTTTGTCGCAATAAATCAAAATGCACTTTTTAAATGAAAGAATGGAGCATTATGAATGCCAGATTTCTAATAAACTCAACGTCTGGCAGGGTTTTCAACCTCTGCCAGCGTATGTTTTTTTAGTGTGCGACATTTTGAGATGCGCCCTTCAGCATTTAATCTTTTGCTTAAAACTCAATATTCCCTAGTTTCGCTCATTCAATCAAAAAGACTAGAAATGACTCGCCAAGAACTCTTCGACCAAATCCAACAGAAAAAATCTTATTTGTGTGTTGGGTTGGATTCTGATATTTCCAAAATACCCAAACATTTGCTGGAGCTAGAAGACCCGATTTTCGAGTTCAATAAGCAAATTATTGATGCCACGAAGGATTTGTGCGTGGCTTACAAACCAAACATCGCTTTCTACGAATCTTTAGGCTCAAAAGGGTGGAAGAGTTTGGAGAAAACATTGGCGTATATTCCCAAAGAAATTTTCACCATTGCCGATGCCAAGCGTGGAGACATTGGCAACACTTCCCGAATGTATGCCAAGGCATTTTTCGAGCAAATGAATTTCGATTCGATTACCATTGCGCCTTATATGGGAAAAGATTCGGTAAAACCTTTTTTGGAGTTTGATGGAAAATGGGCAATTCTACTTGCGCTGACTTCAAATGAAGGAAGTAAAGATTTCCAACAGAAAAAATTGTCTAACGAAGAGTTTTTGTATGAACGAGTATTGCAAAGAAGCCAAAAATGGGGAACTCCAAACAATTTAATGTTCGTAGTTGGCGCAACAAAAGCCTTCGATTTTGAACTTGTCCGAGAAATTGCTCCAGACAATTTCTTACTCGTTCCAGGAGTTGGCGCACAGGGCGGGAATTTACGAGAAGTCAGCAAATATGGAATGAATTCCGAGTGCGGTTTGCTCGTGAACTCATCTCGTGGAATTATTTATGCTTCTGATGGCGAGAATTTTGCTGAAAAAGCAAGAGAAAAAGCGCAGGAATTGCAAAAGGAAATGGCTGAGTATTTGGAGGAGTTTCTTTAGGCAGGAAAAAGAACAATGCGGAATTTCAAGTGGTGTGAAAGAGGTAATGCTACTTTATGGATAGTTCGGCACAAGCGGATGCTTGCGCTATGATTATTGGCTCTATCGTGAATTTGGTTAAAAGGTATAACAAAACTAAGATTTGAAGAAATTTGCTTGTTTTTCGAGTTTGTTAAAACTCGAAAAACAAGCAATAAAACTGGTTCAAGCGCCCACACACGAACCTAAT
>JBLIFI010000053.1:0-16627 GCA_047633715.1 Flammeovirgaceae bacterium | reverse complement strand
TTGAAAAATGTAGAAGTTAAAATTGAACACATCGGAAGTACTTCTGTTCCAAACTTAGCTGTAAAACCAATCATAGATATTGATATTGTTTATCAGAAAGAATCTGATTTTACGGAAATTTAAAAAGGCTTGTCAGCAATTGGCTATTTCCACAACGGAAATCAGGGAATTGAAGGAAGAGAAGCATTCAAACGAAAGGATTCTCAATCCAAGCACAAAATTTTAGATAAAATTACCCATCATTTATATGCTTGCCCAGCTGATAGCCAAGAACTGAAAAGGCATCTTATTTTCAGAAATGAGCTTAGGAAAACTGAATCTATAAGATTAGAATACCAACAGATTAAATACGAAATTGCGCAACAAGTCAATCAAAACAAAAAGCTTTATGCAGAACTGAAAGAGGAAAAAGCGAGAGCGTTTATTTTGTCTGTGATTGAAAAATCGGTAGTGAAAATGTAAAGTATGTTGGCTAAAATTTTGATTTCCAATTGGAAAAAAGCCTTATTTTTTTAGTCAGAAACAGGGCTTTTATAGGCAAAAATCATCAGCATACCTTGTGTATTCGGTACCGAAAAATCAGACTGAACCTAAATGAAAATTTCTTTTCTCTTTATTCCTTTTTCTTTCCTCTACTTTTACCGCAAACCTCAATTCTTCTCATTCTATGATTTATTTCCTACACATTGCCTACAACGGAAGCAGTTACAGAGGTTGGCAACGTCAGCCCGATGTCATTTCTGTGCAGGCAGTAATTGAAGATAAGTTACAAGCAATTTTCAAAAAGAAAATTACTGTCTATGGTTGTGGCAGAACCGATGCGGGAGTTCATGCCAGCCAGTATTTCTGCCATATTCATTTAGAAGAAGCTCCAGTTTTTGATTTCAAATTCCGACTAAACAAAAACTTACCCTACGGAATTGCCGTTTTCGATATTTTGGAAATGCCCGCAGGAAGCCACACTCGTCACGATGCCATTGCCAGAACCTACGATTATTTTATCCATTCCTACAAAGACCCAGTTTTAGGAATTTTCAGTTCCTATTATGATTTGAGCAATATTGATTTTGGGGAAATGCAAAAAGCTACGCAAATCTTAGGAAAGCATGACGATTTTCGCTCAATCTGCCTCACGCCCGATGCGCACAATACCACAATTTGTCATGTGGCAAATACATCTATTTACCTCAGCGAAAATCGGGAACGGATTCAGTTTTCAATCACAGCCAATCGCTTTCTGAGGGGAATGGTTCGGGCTTGTGTTCATTTTATTTTGGAAGTTGGAAATGGCAAAATGGCTTGTGAGGAGTTGGATGAAATGCTTGCAAAAAAGACACCTTACCACAACAAAAGAACAGCACTTCCCAATGGCTTGTATCTCGCCAAGGTAGAATATCCTTATTTGAGTTTGGAAACGAAAGAGAGCTTCGGCAGAATGCTGAGACGAGGGTTGAGCGAATAGTATCTAATTAAGTAATGGAAATAGATACATTTCAGCTAAACTCTCACTCCAATAATCGTAATATCATCTCGTTGAGGTTTATCTCCTTGGTAACCTTCAATAGACTTTTCGAAAATAGCTTTTTGTGATTCCATATCAGAAGAGTTTGACTTTTCTATCAGCTCTTTGAGTCGCGTTGTGCCATATCTTTTCCCAACCGAATCAGTAGAACTATTCTGGTCTACCAAGCCATCTGTGGAGAGGTAAAATATACTTCCAGGCTTTAAAATAATCTCTTCTGACTTAAACATTCTGTCAGGTCTTTTGTGCTTTCCGCCAATTGCTTTATTTACACCTTTTACCTCTTCTAAAATACCATCTTGAACATAGTAAAGAGGTCTTTTTGCACCAGAAAAAGTAATTTTTGCACAAAAATCCTCGGCAGGTTCTAGTACACAAAGTGCCACATCCATTCCATCTGAGTTCCCTGTTTTTTCCTGTTTAAGTGCAATCTGAATATCAATATCTAATCTTTTCAATATTTCGGAAGGATTAGTAATTCTCTCTAGATTCACAATCTCGTTTAACAGAGAGCTTCCTATCATACTCATGAAAGCGCCAGGAACACCATGCCCAGTACAATCCACAGCCGCAATAAATATTTTATCTCCTAAATGGGTAAACCAATAGAAATCTCCTGAAACTATATCTTTAGGTTTGTAGATAATAAAATATTCGTGCAATGCCTCGTTCATTTTCTCAATAGAAGGTAAAACAGCTTGCTGTATTGTTTCTGCGTAACGAATACTGTTAGTAATCTGGTGGTTCTTATTTGTTATCTCCGCATAGATTCTTGAATTTTCCAATGCCACTGAAATATAAGAAGCCAAAGCCTCCAAAATAGTGAGATGCTGATTTTTGTAGCTATCTAAATTCAAACTCTGAACAGTCAAAACTCCAACTGGCTTTTTATCAATAACCAAAGGCACAAAGATTGCAGATTTTGAGTCTTCTTCTTCATTCCTATTGAGCGTATTCAAATAGATATCAAACTCTGGGTATTCCTCCTTAGTATTGTTAATGAAAATAGGCTCGTTAGAATTAAAGCATTTCACAGAGAGGTAGAGGCCATCTTTTAATTGTTCAATGTAGCTAGGAAGTATTTCTCCGTTTCTGATTAAGTTTCTGAATTCTAGCTGTTTGTCACTTTTTGAGTAGATGGCAATTCCAAAAATATCGGTTTGCATCAATGTTTTTACATTTTCATAAACGGTGTTTATCAATACATCTACATCCAAAACAGAGGTAACTTCTTGCCCAATGGAACTTACTGTTCTTATATCATTATAAGCTAATTCTAGTTTGTCTTTCTGTTTTTGGATTTGGTAGGTTCGTTTATCTATAAGTGCTTCCAATTCCTTATTTCTCTTTTGGATTGTTTTTATTCTAATCCTATAGAAAAGAAAAGCGAACCCTGCGGTAATTAGAAAAACAGAAATATAGAAAAAGTAGGTTTCATAGAATTTTGGCGAGCGGTAGAATCGGATTGTATCAGATTGACCTTTATCGAAATTGCCATTGCTGTCAGAAGCCCTTACCTGAAATTCGTGCCATCCTGATGAAATATTGGTATAAACGGCTTGCCTCTCTCCATGAGCATTTACCCAATCTTCATAATCCTTCAATTTATATTGAAATTTGATTTTGTGTGGAGTAGTGAGGTTTAGAACCGTGTAGTTAAATGATACCCTTTTCAGGTCAGAAGAAAGCTTGATTTCTTTGCTTTCCAAATCAATAGTTTGACCATCTGCTAGAACTTGATTGATATAAACAGGTGCTTGAGGTAAAGCTTCAATTTTGTAGTTGGGGTCAAATACACTCAATCCACCCAAGGTAGGAAAAAACAGTTTGCCACCAGAGCCTACCAATGATTGTGTCGCACCTGTTGTCTCTTTCTCTACCATTCCATCTTCTTTACCATAATTCCTTACTGATAAATAAGATTCTTTACCCTCAGCAATCAATAAAAAACTTTGTTTGGGAGCGGTAAACACACCTTCTGAAGACGTAAACCAAAGATTTTCGAGGTCATCTTCCAAAATATCAAAAACAACTTCGGAAGTCAGACCATTTTCGGTAGTGAAACGGTAGGTTTCTCCATCTGGCTTCAGTAAAGTCATGCCTGCATTTGTAGCAATCCAAGCATTACCTTCTTTATCCAAGTGGATATTAAACACCAAGTTCGTTCCTAATTCGTCTATTCCGTAGTTTTCGACTTCCCCATTTGGGAAGAGAATATCTAAACCTGCGGAGTTCAGCCCGAAGTATATTTTTTTTGCCTTATCTTGCTCAATCGCCATAATGAAATCAGAAGAAAGTCCATTGTCTTGATTGAGAATTTCTATTTCCTTAGTAATAGGATTGTATTTCACAGCTCCGCCAGACCTTGTTCCAATCCAGATATTCCCATCATTATCTTCCAAAGTAACCCTTGTCTGGTTGTCTGGTAAACCGCTTTTATCATCTAAAAGTATCTCTTCCCCACTCGGTTTGATGGTAAGCAAACCAGAGTAAGTACTCACAAGAATATCTCCCCAACTAGTTTGGTTTACATGCTTGATTCTGCTGTTGGTAAGCTCAGTTTTGATTGGAAAATCAATGACATTATTATCATTGATTATGTGAAGGTCTCCTGAGCCTGTTCCCACCATGATTCTGAAATTATCCAATTCACATACTGTATTGATAACAAGTGCAGAAAGCCCATTCCTCATAGTGAAGTTCTCGAAACTAGCATCTCGCAATCGGCAAAGTCCTGCCCGGTAAGTACCTAACCATAAACTGCCTTCTCGGTCAATGGCAAGGTCGGTAATACTCTGATGAGGTAAGCCATCTTTCTCAGACAGGAATTCTAGGCGTTGCGTTAACCCATTGAGTCTGAAAAGGCCTTTGGTAGAGGCAATCCAAAGACTTTGATAAATATCTTCTATGATTGTATTGATTGGAAAATTCTGCGTTCCCTCTAAAACCAGAAAATTCCCGCTTGATGTCTGATAATTTACACCTTCGGTTGTGGCAATCCAAATTGTTCCTTTACTGTCTTCATAAATATCAAGAATCTGATTGCTCAAAAGCCCATGATGGGTATTGTGGCTTTTGAAATTACCATCTTTGAGGGAAATCAAGCCATTCCCTTCCGTTCCAAACCATAGCGTTCCATCTGTGGAGGTGGCAATTGCAGAAACGGTAATTTTCTCTAATAATGGAGTTTCTAGGTAGGGAGAGTATTTTCCATTTTCATAAGTAAACACACCTGCTCCACGAGTTCCAATCCATAGCTTCCCATCTACTCCAAAATGAATAGACTCAATAGGCTTGTTGAGCCTATTTGAGGAATCTCCCAGTAGTTTGAATTTGTTGTTCTGGTATTTTAGAACTCCACTTCCGCCTGTTCCTACAAAAAAATCTCCTTTGTTATTCTCATAAAGGTCTGTAAATGAGTTTGTTTTGAGATTTGGATATTCCTGTTTTGTATAAGGTTTAAATTGGATTCCATCAAATCGGAAAAGTCCGTTAAAACTGCCTACCCATAAATAACCATCTTCTGATTGTACTATTTTTGTAAGGGTTTTGGAAGCCAAACCTTCATCGGAAGCCCACGAATCAATAGTATATTGCGAAAGTGGCTTGGTAGGATTGAGAGATAAAGGGGAAACAGGTTTACTCTGCCCAAACAGAAGCGAAAGGGAAGGATTGATAATTAGGAAAAAGAGTAGAAAAGTCTTTAAAATCATTAGTTTTATTTCAGATTCTCTAATGAAAGCTAAAATAGCACATTACTTAATAATGTACAATTTAAACTTTATAAAGTGAAACTCTACCTTTTGCCTTGGGAACGGAGAATAAATAAGTGCGCTTTTTATCAGCAGGGACTGCCCCTGCTATAAATAAACTATTTATTTGTTCCCTGTTCCCTGTCCTTGATTTTTCTGCTGTCTTGTCAGGATAAAAAGACTCTTCCGTTATTTTAGCATCAACTATCATAGCGACTAAATCTAGCAAATATTTCCTTTCATAGAAAGATTGCAATTTACTAATCCTTCAAAATCTCAAATTCCACTCTTCTGTTTTTAACTCTTTCTACTGGGTCAGAATTATCTGCAATTGGGTCAGTTCCACCATATCCTGCCCATTGGAGTCTGCTTTCGGCAATTCCGTAGTCAAACAAGTAATCTCGAATGGCTTTGGCTCGCATTTCCGAAACTTGTTTTAATCTATTAGCTGGCCCTAAATTATCAGTATGTCCTTTAATTTTGATTTCCATAGTTGCATTTTTCTTCATCAGCTTGACTACTCTGTCTAACTCCTGATACGAATCTGGGAGTATTTTAGCCGTGGCAACTTTAAAGAAAACATTTTTCATATTTACGATTTCCCCTACTTCAATTTTGGCTAAATACAGGTTTTTTGTCCGCTCATTATATCGCCCTTTTTTTAGGAGATTGATGTTTTCAGAGATAGAAACATAGCCAGTTGCTTCGGCAATAAAGGCATAATGCATTCCATAAGGTAGTGAGATTTGATAGCGGCCCGTTCTTGGGTCGGAGCGGGCAATTCCCGCCTCTTTACCAGTTTTAATGTCGGAGTAAGTAATGGTAGCAGCCATTGGTTTATTGTTTTTCTGGTCAAAAACTTTTCCTTTAATCAGCACAACAGGGTCTGGGCGTGAGTCTTCATCTCCATCGTCTTCCTCATCTTCTTTCAGCTTGATTCGGAAAATGTCTGTACTCCCAAAGCTACCTACGGTGGACATATAGGCATCTTCGCCCGAAGCAGTAATTGTATAATAAGCATCCCAATTTGGCGTGTTTATTTCTGGTCCAAGGTTTTTTGGCGTACTCCAGTTTGTCCAAGAGTCGTCAAGTCTTTTTGTAACGAAAATATCTGAACTTCCATAACCGGGGTGTCCTTGGCTTCCGAAGTAAAGTGTTCTATTATCTGCCGCCAAATAAGGTCCAAAATCAGTTGTGAAAGTGTTGACTGCTTTTCCTAAATTCTTCGGTTTCGTCCAAGAAGCATCTGCATTTCTGAAACTGACATATAAATCTTTCCCGCCTTTGGAGTCTTTTCGTTCGGCAGAGAAAATTAGCACCTTCCCATTTGGTCCGAGTGAAAATTCTGTGTCTTTGTCCATATTATAGAAATCGGCAATATCTACACGGCTCGGAGTGGACCAACCAGAAGTGTTTCGGTGGGAAATCATCAATCCTGGGTTGCTTCTTCCGTCATAATTGATGAGAACCGTGTTGTTGTCTGCTGAAATGGAAGCAACAGCATTTTGTTTTTCGTCATTAATGGGTTTCCCCATGTTTTTGAGCTTTCCCCATTCCTCTTCTCCTACTTTTTCGGCAAACCAAGCATCTTGGTCATAATCTAGGCCTGCTCCCAAATTTTCACGATGCCCGCCTCTGCACACGAATAACAAATTCCCATCGCTTGAAATTTTTGGAGAGATTTCTCCAGCAGAAGAATTTACGTTGACTCCTAGGTTTTTCTTTTCATAGCCATTAATTGGATTATCTACCAAGTTGATTTTTGGTTTCGGGTGTTTGATAAGAAATTTATCAACATCCACTTTGTCGCTTCCAAGAATGAATCCGTGCGAAGTTCCATTCAATCCAGCAAAGTAACCTTCATGCACAATGGAACCATTGATGAAATATTTGATTTTCAAACCGACTTTGGAAATAGCCAGCATATTGTATTCTCCATCCGTCTTGATTTTATCGGATAGTGTAAAGTCCTTTACTATGATTGATTCGTTTTTTCTGAGGTAATAAATCTTGAAATAACCATTTCTGGTAATCGTAAATATATTTCCACTTCCGTCTTGGTAGCCCCAAACCAATCCATTTCCATAGTTTTTTTCACACTTGGTTATTTTCATTTTCAATCCGAAAGTGAAATTTTCATTCGGATTGAGTATGGCTGGTTGAAAGAAGTACCTCGACATTTTATTTTTATTTTTGAAGTGGAGCTCCCCATTTTTAACCTTTGCCGAGTAGCCTGCATAATCTCCCAAATACCAATCGAGAGAACTATTCTCAAAATCCTCATTAAGCAAAGTGGGGATTTGACCAAAAAGGGTAGGAGTGTACAAAAAGAAAATGAGTAGAGTCAGTAGTTGCTTCATAGTTTATTGAAGGGTTTTTCTGGATTGAGTTTGCAAGCGCTTCTCAAAAATAGTGGAAAAGTAAGAGAAACAGAAAACCCACAATAATCATTATTGTGGGTTTCTTACTATTTATGCTGATTTGAGAAAACTACTTCACTCTCACTTTCTGATTCAAAGAAAGCGAAGTGGAAAGTCCCGAATTTAAGATTTTCAACTGATTTACAGTCAATCCATACGCTTTGGAAATGGAATACAAAGTATCTCCTTTCTTTACCGAATGATATTTTTCGCTAGTAGATTTATCTCCTGTTGAGTAATCGGGAATGTATGTGCTAATGCTTTTTCCAGAATCAATTGTAGTAGGATTTGTTCCTCCTCCATTTGTTGTTTTCCCTCCAGTTGGCGTAGTATAACCCACAATCACTTGCTGGTCAATACTCAACGCATCAGAACTCAAGCTATTCCAAGCTCTTATTTGTGCTACGGAAACACCATAATCACGAGACATCTGATAAAGATTATCTCCTTTTCTGACAATATGATATTTTGTTTGAGGCGTTGAGTTGAATGTAGGAATGTCTTTTGACACTACATTAGAAGGTTTGTAAGTAGAAGCTCCAGTTCCTTCCAATCCATCACGAATCAGCAAGGTTTGCCCTTCCACCAAACCAGAATTTATAGTGAGGTTGTTTTTGTTCAAAATCTCATTCAATGAAACTCCATAACGATAGGCAATTGCCTGCAAATTGTCATTGGGTGCAACTTTATGGTAAATTGGTTTTGGCGCATTGGTAATCAGAGAACCATTAGATGAACTATTAAGTACTTTTCGATTGTAAGCGATTGGGTCTTCCAAAAACAATTCTTGTCCTAAGCTTAAAACCGTGTTTTCATCTAAACTATTCCATTTAGCCAAGTTGTTTACAGAAACATTTTTGTCTCTGGCAATTCCATAAACAGTTTCTCCTCTTTGGATTTTGTGCTTCTTGATTTCAGCAAACTTCGTCATAGTAGTAGTGCCTACTTTTCCAGCAGGGTTTTCCACCACCAAAAACTGCCCAATTTGCAAAGCATCAAGCGGGTCTAGGTTATTCCAAGCCATCAAATCTCTGTGGCTAATGTCGTAGAGTCTGGCAATGGCATATAAATTATCTCCTTGGCGAACATTGTGTCTTTTCAAACCGCTTTTGTCCACAATCACTTTGGGAGTATCTTTTGTGCCACCAGTTTTTATAGTGGTTTTCCCATCTACAAAATCATTGAGAGTTTCATCTGTAACATCTCCTTTTGTGTCAATTTTGGTAACATCATTGATTATTGCGTCTAAATCTTCCGATTTACTTCCCACTCCACCTTTATTCTCCGCTTCTATTTTCTCTGGGTCTTTCACAATTAAAATCTGACCAATTCTCAACGCATAATCTCCATTCAGCCCATTCCAGCTATTCAAATCCACCACCGTAGTTTGGCGTTCTCTAGCAATTTCCGAAAGGTTTTGACCCGCTTTTACCACATGAAACT
This sequence comes from Flammeovirgaceae bacterium, assembly GCA_047633715.1. Lineage (GTDB taxonomy): Bacteria > Bacteroidota > Bacteroidia > Cytophagales > Flammeovirgaceae > JBLIFI01. The sequence continues at coordinate 7,490 of JBLIFI010000053.1, read as the reverse complement.
TCTCGCCAGTAATTACCGTATTTGGGTCAGTTCCTTCCTCTTTTTTATCCCCTCCAACAATACTCAGAATGTTATCTAGGTTGACGGCTACTTTCTCATCTTCTTTAGATATTTCTTTTGTGTCATCTTTTTTAGGAGGAATAACTGTTTTGATTTCGATAGGCGTTTTTCTTGAGCGGGTTTTTCGCAGCCACATTACTCGTCCAGCCTGAGGCTCTTCGCCTTCACGCATTCTATTACGCTTTCTGACATTCTTTTTTCTGACTCCATACATTTGAGAAATATCATGCATGGTTTCCCCATATTGTGCCACATGATAATCCTCTCCTGCCTTTCGGTCTTTTTTCTTTAAGTAGTAGATTGAGTTAGACTGAATTTCATCCGTACTTCTCAAATCGTTGTACTTTATGAACTTCTTTTTGGAAATGTCCAAAGCAGTCGTCAGAGCTAAAAGGCTCACAGGCTTGTCAGCTGTTACGAAACCAGGCTTTCCATTAATTGTAGCATAAGTAATTGTTTCCCCACCCAATTTAGATTGTTTGGTGTTCTGGATTTTAGGGTAAGCGCTTGTTTTCGCAATGATTGGGTCTTTTTTACCTGTTGTATTAACTGGTTTTTTACCTCCCGTAATTAGCGGGTTGGATTTACTCAAATTCAGCTTTGCCACCAACTCCTTCTCTCTTTTCATTGGAACAGGCAAAAAGAAAGCGTATCCTCTCGGAACTTTATTGTCAGTAAACCAACGGTTATATTTATTCAAGTCCCCTCTCACAATACTTGATTCCTTCGCAATTTCATCCAATGTTTTTCCTTCTGCACCAGCATATTCCATCAGCTTAGTCATAGAATTGCTTTTGGAGACCGCATCTTCAAATGCCACTTTATGAGCCAAGAAATGGATAATATAAATATGTGTCTTACCGTCAAGCGTCATTTTGTCTGCGCCAATTTTGCTTCTATCAGAAGCATTATTTGCACCAGTCAAACCTAAATTGTAAGAAAGAAGCGCATACACCCAGTTTTTCATGAAGTAATTATTCTTCTTCAAGTATTTGGCGGCCGCTCTACTTGCCGAAGCAATATTTTTTCTTTCATCAATGTTTTTGTCCACTCTCAAGCCCAATTCCTTGGCAGTTCCGTCTTTAAATTGCCAATAGCCAACCGCATTCGAGCGAGAAACTGCATCGGCAATCAATGCGCTTTCCTGCAACGCCAAGTATTTGAAATCATCGGGGAGTTTCTCATCCTCGAAAACATCTTCTATAATTGGGAAGAAGATATTACATCTTTCTACATAGTCTTCGTAAAACCGCTGACTTCTGGTCAGTCCGTTCACTTTCTTCTGAACCTCATCACGAGCGTCCTCTGTGAGCGTGATTTGCATTCCCGCAAACTTCATTTTTGTTGGCACTTCAATTTTCTGCGCAATCAACGAGAAATGAATGGTAATGAGTGAAAAAATAAAAATAAGTGATTTTCTCATGGTTATATCTCTGTTTCTGAATGCTTTATTTTTCTGTGAATACTAAAAATGATACAGTCTTCAATTAAGTAGATGCTTTTTACTAACCAAACTCCATACTAAAAAATGTAATTAGTCCGATTGCCTGTGTTTTTAATTCAAAATATAGGCAGTCAAAACAAATATAAGAATATTTGTTAGACAGAATGAATCCAATTGCTAAGAATTGCCAGCTAGATTATAAAAGTACAACGCTAAATCTCTTTATTTATTTATGTTATGGAGTTTTCAACTATTTTTTGTTGGATTTCGTGACTTGTTCATTGATGAGAAGAAACCAATCTTTCCGAAACTCGCCATCAGACCCTGAGAGTTAACCCAGTCAGTTACATGCCGCCAATTTCGGGGAGTGGCTTTTCAAATTGAACGCTTTTTGCCCCAAATCCAATCCTATTAAACTCCAAACTCAATTTCCATTTCCTCTCCCCAAAATTGAATGCGGACGGCCACTTATAATTGGAAAAGAAAACCTGATTTGAATAAGGGCGTATCTCAAAATGTCGCACACTAAAAAAACATACGCTGGCAGAGGTGTCGATGGCGACAGCATCGGCTGTCCGATCCCAGCAAACCCTGCCAGATGTTGGGTTTATTAGAAATCTGGCATTCATAATACTCCATTATTTCATTTAAAAGTGTATTTTAATTTATTGCGACAAAATTGAGATGTGCCCTTTGAATAAAGAGTACATCCAAGTAAAAAAATAACAAGCTATAGGAACAAAATTTCAAATAGCTTGTTATGCTCAAAACACAATATTCACTTGCCGATTACCGATTCTTGAAAAAATAGATTTATTATTGAACTTTCATTCTAAAACAAACCAACATCATGTTAAAAATAGGAGACAAAGCGCCTGATTTTATATTAAAAAATACAGAGCAAAAAGAAGTGAGCCTAAAAGACTTTGAAGGCAAAAATTTAGTGATTCTTTTCTTCCCACTTGCTTTCACAAGTGTTTGTACCGCAGAACTTTGCGAAATTCGAGATAATTATTCTCAATATGAAGCTATAGATGCCACAGTAGTAGGTGTTTCCATAGACTCTCCATTTGCACTTGCCAAGTTCAAGGAGCAAGAAAACTACAATTTCGATTTGCTTTCCGACTTCAACAAAGAAGCTTCAGAAGCTTACGGAGCCTTATACGAAGATTTAATGGGCTTGAAAGGTGTTTCCAAAAGAGCATCATTCGTAGTTGGCAAAGATGGTACATTGAAATATGCCACCGTTCTACCAAGCCCAGGAGACATGCCAAATTTCGATGAGATTAAAGAGGCAATTGAGAAATAGATAGTTTGAAGTATTTGGCTATAGATCCAAAGTCTTTCAAATAGGATTGTATGATAAACAATAAAACCGCTTGCCAAATTGGCAAGCGGTTTTATTTATTCTTATAAGAACAGAAATTATTTCTTCTTGTTTGCTCCTCTAACCATTTGCTCAATCATATCCCACATGTTTTCAGGGATTTCTTTCAAGTGATTGAACTCGCCTGCACCTTGCAACCATTCGCCACCATCAATAGTAACTACCTCGCCATTTACAAAGCTAGAATAGTCTGACATAAGGTAACCGGCCAAGTTTGCCAATTCCTGATGCTCCCCAACTCTTCCTAGAGGGACTTTGCTTTCGGGGGCAAATTTATCTCTCAAATTCTTCGGAAAAAGTCTGTCCCACGCTCCATCAGTTGGGAATGGGCCTGGGGCAATTGCATTTGAGCGGATTCCGTATTTTGCCCATTCAACCGCCAAAGAGCGAGTCAAAGCTAAAACACCAGATTTAGCACAAGCCGAAGGAACTACATAAGCCGAACCAGTCCAAGCATAAGTAGTAACGATATTCAAAATCGTTCCTTTCATTTTTCTTTCAATCCACTCTTTGCCCAAAGTCAAAGTATAGTTGTAAGAACCTTGCAAGACAATTCCTACCACTACATCAAATGCCTTTACAGAAAGTCTTTCGGTTGGAGATATAAAGTTGCCAGCCGCATTGTTAAGCAAGCCATCAACTTGCCCAAATGTGTCAAAAGCTGCTTGGATGGTTCTTTCCACATCGGCAATTTTTCTCACATCTCCTGCTACTGCCAATACTTTTCCACCTGTTTGCTCTTCCAACTCCTGTGCAGTTTTTTCGAGCACATCCATTTTCCTACTCGTAATGACAACATTTGCACCTAACTCCAAAAAGTATTTGGTCATAGACTTGCCCAATCCAGTTCCGCCACCCGTAACAATGATGGTTTTACCTTTCAATGCGCCCTCTTTTAACATGGGTTCGTTATACATAGTGCTTTTATTGGTTTTAAGTAAATTTATAATTTTAGGAATATACGCACAACTTATTGGTAGTTTGAAACTGGTAATGCTAAAAACAATAAAAATCATAGCGCAAACATCCGCTGGGAGGCACTCCGCTTGTGCCGAAATATCCATAAAGTAGCATTATCTCTTTCACACTACCGACTTACTAATGGTCTCCTGTTCCATTAAAATTGATTTCGGAAATTGCCACATCCTTGTATTTATCTCCTTTGTAAACTTCTACTATTTTGAATGACAATACCAACTTGTGTTTTTTGTCTCCTCCTAAACTTCCTACTTTAAATCGTTGCTTTTTATAAACATCTTCCAAAAGTAAGTTGCCAATTAGTTTCCAATTGGCATAGAATGCTAATTTTTTCACTCTGGAATTTTCTTCCCACAACTTTTCGCTTTTACAATAGCCATTAAAAATATCCATTGTAGTAATCTTTGTCTTTCCAGGACTAAACTCAAATGTGATAGTTATGTTTTCTCCAATCCCATAATCTTCATTTCCTTCCACCCAAGCAGTTTTTAAATCAAAATCATGAATGTTTTTTGATTTATATCTTTCGTTGGATTCTAAAAAGGAAGATGATGATGTTTCAGTAGGCTCTCCTAAACAATACCAACTACATCCATAATTTGTAGTGAAAAACGGTCCAGCTTCGTAGAAATTCTCTCTATTTAATAACTCTTTTTGGTGTTCTGTCAAAAGCGAGCGTTCAGTTTGGAGTGCTTTTTTGTATTCTAATTTCTCCTTTTCAAACTTAGCCAAATAGGTAGGATTGAGATTAGGAAAGTTGAGAATAGTAGGTTTGAAATCTTTTGTTTGGGAGAAAGCAGGAAATGCGAAGATAATCAGTAACGCATATTGGCAAATAAATATCAATAATTTCATCATTACGGTTTTACTGTTGTACAATAGACGGTTTACCCTAATAATTTCCCAACTCGACTCGTGGGCGAGTCCCATTGAAGGCAAGCCTCGTCAGAGAGTCAAGGTACGGTTGAACGGCTGTAGAGCGGGTTTCAATACCCGCTCAAAACGACAAGCTGAGTTATATAAAATCAATCGTGATAATATCTGATATTTTTATTTATAGAATTGTAGCTAACGAAGTGACTAGCCGTCCGCATTCAATTTTTGGGAAACTAAACCGAGATTGAGCTTAGAGTTTGATAGGGTTATCTATTTGGAGTGAAAAGCATCCAAATAGATAACCTACCCCGAAAATTGGCGGAGTGCCGCCCAGCGACCTCTAACCAGCTTACTTGACTCTCAGGGTCTTGTGCCGAGTTCTCGAAAATGTTAGTTTTCTCTCATCAATAAACAATTCACGAAATCCAACAAAAAAAAATTTATGCTACGTAACATCAGTTACTTATAAAACTCATTTTCATTTGGGAAATCTCTCGATTTCACATCTTTAATATATTCTTTGACAGCTTTGTCCATCACTCCGCTCAAATCGGCATAGGCTCGGAGGAAACGAGGTTGGAATTCTTTGGTAATCCCTAACATGTCGTGAACGACCAAAACTTGCCCATCCACATCTGGGCCAGCGCCAATTCCGATTACGGGAATGGTTAAAGCTTCTGCTACTCTTTTAGCGAGTGGAGCGGGGATTTTTTCTAAGACAATAGCAAAACAACCACATTCTTCTAAAACCTTCGCATCTTCTATCAGCTTCTCTGCTTCAGCTTCCTCTCTGGCTCTAACTGTGTAAGTCCCAAATTTAAAAATTGATTGTGGAGTTAGCCCCAAATGCCCCATTATTGGGATTCCTGCAGTAAGAATTCGCAAGATGGATTCCTTTATTTCAGCTCCTCCCTCTAATTTTACACTATGCGCACCTGATTCCTTCATAATTCGGATAGCAGAGCGCAAAGCTTCGGATGAGTTTCCTTGGTAGCAACCAAATGGCAAATCTACCACTACAAAAGTTCTAGTTACCGCTCGGATAACCGAAGTTGCATGGTAAATCATTTGGTCGAGCGTGATGGGCAAGGTTGTCTCATTTCCTGCCATTACGTTTGAGGCGGAGTCGCCCACTAGCAAAACATCTATACCCGCTTCATCTAAAATTCGAGCCATAGAATAGTCGTAGGCAGTCAGCATAGAGATTTTCTCTCCACGATTTTTCATTTCCTGAAGCTGATGCGTAGTTATACGTTTTATTTTTGAATTATGTACAGACATTTGAGTGGAATTGGCAAAATGAATGAAATGATTGGGGAACGAGATAGAGAACAAGAATTTTCTATCTAAAGCCAGCATAAATTGCGACTTTCATAGCGAAAGTGCAAAATTTTTAGTCTAATTTCAAAACTCAATCACTTTTAAATCGTTTGCAAAGCTAATTCATATGTGTTTTGCGCCAATTGAAGAAAATAGATACTTTTTTGAAAGGATTTATTTTGTGTGTAGTTAATTGTGAAATGATTTTGAAACGCATGACAATTTCTTGTGATGATTTCGTTTAAATAAAGTTGTATCTAAATTAAAAGGTACTAAAACATGAACATTCGGAAATTTACGTATATTTGTTAATATCAATAATACACAAATATTTATATAGCAATAAAACAGTATTATATTAGTGTTTAAAGAGGTGACTGATAAAATATAAAAAAATATTTGCGTTAAGTTGTTCTCAAACCTGCATCTAAAAAGTGTCGTATATTATGACCAGTGAGGAAAAAAAAGCTTTCTTTTTATTGAAATCTGTCATCTTTCATTATCATGGATTAGATGAGGATGAGCAACAAATTCTTGATGAAACTGCGGAAGAATATGATGCACTAGATGAATTGGATTGGGCTTATGATTTTATTGAAGAAGATTATTATACTGCATTCGACCGTGCGAGGGAATACCTCACTAAGGTAATGATGACTTATTCTGAGGAGAAAAGATTAGAAAGCCTTTCTTCAGTTTGGAATGCAAACATGAAAAAAGGATATATAAGTGAGATGGAGGCAATGGCAATTCTCAAGCTTGCTAAAGATTGGGAAGTTGAGGCAGGTCTGATGTCGATGGTAAGAACCTAATAGCCAATTTATCCTACTCAAGAAACATTGAATACAATAGTTTTTGTCGCTTCGGTTTACCGAAGAGGAAAGTCCAGACAGCAGAGAGTAACTATGCTTCCTAGCAGGAAGGGGCAATTATTTGCTACAGAAAGTGCCGCAGAAAAGAAACCGCCTGCAAAGGTAAGGGTGAAATGGTAGGGTAAGAGCCTACCGCCAAAGTAGTGATATTTTGGGCAGGGTAAACCTCATAGGCTGAAAAATCAAATAGGCTGGCAACGTTGTTTCGGCAACACCATACTTCTCGTGTGTGGTCAGCGGGTAGATTGTTAGAGTTTCAGAGTAATCTGTTACCTAGATAAATGACAAATTTTCTGCTTCGGTAGAAAACAGAATCTGGCTTATTAAATGTATTCATTACAAAATAGAAAAACCGAACTGTAATTACAGTTCGGTTTTTCTATTTTTATGCACGAATGATGCCTTTTACTCGGAACTGTTAGCGTAATACATGCCAACAGGAATAAATGTTTGTCTTACACATTTATCTTCCCTAGAAATCTTCGTCTAAAGAAAAGCGTGGTGCGCTATTCTCCTCAGAACTGTTCATTACTCCTGCTTTTTGGTAATCGGA
>JBLIFI010000052.1:0-16972 GCA_047633715.1 Flammeovirgaceae bacterium | reverse complement strand
TGAGGAGGAGGTTCCAACCTATTTCTTTGTGTGTTTCTTTTAATCTCGCAAGGTTTTCCACTTTCTGCTCGGGAGTTTCCCAACGGTAATAATCTCCGTAATCATGGTTTCCTAGAATGGAATAAACGCCCATTGGCGCAGTAATTTTGTTGAAAACATCTTTGTAATTATCCATTTCCACGGCTCGGTTGTTTACCAAATCTCCCGTGAAAAATACCAAGTCGGGTTTTTGGTCGAGTAGCATTTTTACGCCTCGCTCCACCGCAGTTTTGTTGTGGAAACTACCAGAATGAATATCAGAGATTTGGGCAATTTTCAATCCTTCAAAACCATCTGGCAAATTGGGCATATATACTTTCTTGCGAATGACTCGGTAGTTGTGCGCTCCAACCACAATACCATAAATCATGGCAAGAAATGGGAATGTGGTAAAAAACAACGTAAGCTTTGCCAAGAAAGTAGAACGAGTGATTTTCTCTCCTGCTGAACTTGGTTCTTCTCTGAATTGCTCAACAATCAGCCGAATCAAGCGAACCAAGTCATCTACAAAAACAATCACAACTCCGAATATTTTGGAAGCATAGACAACGAAAAGCCCAACCATAATGGCTTTTCTCAATCCTTCTCCGACTAGCTCGGGCTTGACAAAATTAATGACAAATATGCCTGAAATGAGTAGGAAGCTAACCAGCCAATAAATAGCGTGAGTGATTTTTCTATTTTGTGGAGTCCAACTTTGTGTGAGTGTTTTCACAGCTTGGAATAAATAGAAATCTATGAGTAACAGTATAACTGCTACTATGGGAATAATTACGGCTTTATTCATTTTTGAGTTTAGTGATTTGAAAGGCGAATGCTTGGAAAGAATGACTAAAAGTAATCGCCTTTAAGGCAAACTTTCTTTCGGCTGTTATGTTGGGAGTTTCTTGGTGGAAATTCAAAATATGTTCTCCAGACTAAATTTATACTCTTTGCAACTAAATTAGTTTGGTAGTTTCGCCATCAACGAACAAAGCAAATCTAAAGTTCCAAACTCTTTTTATGAATACATATATATTACTCGCTACTTTTTGGGCAATTTATGGAATTTCTCATAGTGTTTTTGCTTCTAATTGGGCAAAGAATTCGTTGGATTTCGCTAAAAAATACTATCGAATTATCTACTCTGTTTTCTCATTGGTTGCGCTTTTTACAATTCTGTTTTGGATGGCGTTGCAATCTAAAACTTGGTTATGGGAGATTATTCCCCTTACAAAGGGAATTGGTTTGAGTATGGCTACTTTCGGACTTTTGATTGTCAGGAGAGTGGTGGGGCAAATTTCTGTAAGTGAATTCGTAGGTTTGAAACCCGAAATGCCAGTTCCCGACTTAATTGTGAAAGGCTCTTTTGAATATGTCCGCCACCCAATTTATACGGGAACAGTTTTGCTGATTTGGGGCTATTTCATTTTCTCTCCCAATGACTTGAATCTGATTTCGGCACTTTGCATTACCATTTATACTTTAATCGGAATCCAGATTGAGGAAAAGAAGCTTTTGGAGACTTTCGGGAAACCTTATGCAGACTATAAATCCAAAACGCCTATGCTCATTCCCAAAAAATTCAAGTTTTTCAATTTGTTGAAGAAGTGAAAGTGACTTCAGTCTTTATTTCTTTTTTGTAGCTAAATGGAAGAATAATTCCAACCGATTTTTGGGTTTGTTACTCTTCATGGTCAGTACAAGAATTGCAAAATCTGTTTTCCTGTTTTTCAAAATAGGAATTTCAGGAGTGTTCATTCAAGTTGGATTGAGTGCTTGTTTTCTGATTGGACCATTCCTGTACTTGTACATAAAAAGTAGCTTATCGGAAAGTACCAAAAAAGACAAATTTTGGTGGATTCATATTCTACTGCCTTTGTTTATAATCGGATGTATTAGTTACAATTATTCTTATACTGAAGACCGAAGAGTTTGGGGCTATTTCATCAGATATGTGATTTATTCACAATGGTTGATTTATGTTTTGATTTCTGGTTTCTTGTTAAGAAATGATTTTAGGAAGTTATTCTCCAAGAAAGAAAAGGTTTCCGACTCTCAAATTTGGATTTTGAGTGTTTTTAGTGGCGTTTCCTTCATTTGGTTCGTTTACTACACAAGTTCCTACACTTCCTATATTGTAGGCGCACTTTCGTTTTCCTTTATTCTCTATTTGGTTATTCTTTTTTGGATTTTGTGGAGAAGGAAAACCTTTGTTGCTTCCGAAAAGAGTGAGAAATATGTCAACAAGAAAATTGAGTCGGAAGAAGCCAATTCCATTTTATTGGATTTAGAAAAGGTTTTAGTGGAGAAATCACTTTTCAAAAACTCCAACCTCAAATTGGCAGATGTTGCCAAGGAAACTAAAGTTTTGCCCCATCAGCTTTCGCAGTTTCTGAACGATAATTTGGGGAAAAGTTTTGCCCAATTCATTAATGAATACAGAATTGAAGAAGCAAAAAAGCTTTTATTGACCGAAAATAGATACACAATTGAAGTAATTGGCTATGAATGTGGTTTCAATTCTAAATCCACCTTTTTTACTGCTCTTAAAAAGATTATAGTCTCAATACCAGCGAGTTATAAAAAATAAAAATTTTTATAAATTAGAGTTTTGAGTTCGGTTTTATAAATCCGAACTTCGGAATTATAACCGAAAACCTTCTTTTGACGTCAAAATTTTACGTTTTCCTTGAACTAAAAATCAAGTCGAATGAAAAATACACTTCTACTTCTATTCACTATTCTAATAGGATTTTCCGCTCAAGCACAATCCAACCAAAAAGAAACTCTGAGCCAAGTTGAGAAAGCTTTAAATGACTACATTTTAGGAACTTCTTACAGTAATCAAAAGCAGGTTGAAAATGCGTTTGACGAAAACGCAAATCTCTATTTGACTAAAGGAACAGACAGTTTATGGATTGTCCAGAATAGAACTTATGCAAGTTGGTACAAGAAAAACCCAGGGCAGTCAACTGGGAGAGTTGGGAGTATTATTTCTACCGATATTCATGGAGACATTGCTTCTGCAAAAATGGAAATCTTGATTCCGAAAGCAAACTTGCGTTTTTTAGATGTGCTGTTGCTTAAAAAAGTACTTGGCGAGTGGAAAATTATTGTCAAAACTGCTTATAAAGAAAAATCCAACAAAACTGGAGACAGAATTTTGATGGTAGTTTCCAACGCCTATTTCTATGGAGACTCCAAAATTCCGACTGGAAATAGCTTTTCGGAAACCATTGATGCCTACGAGGTTTTTGCGAAATCTGGCTACAACATAGATTTTGTAAGCCCAGAAGGTGGAGCGGTTTCCTTGGCATATTTGAACATGTCAGACGAAATACAGAAGAAATATTTGTATGATATGGATTTCATGAATCAAGTGAAAAACACGAAGAATCCATCGGAAATTGATGCTTCAAAATACAAGGCAATTTACTTTGCAGGTGGTGGCGCTGCTATGTTTGGAGTTCCTGAAAACGAAGCAATTCAGGCAATTGCCATGCAGATTTACGAGCAGCAAAATGGAATCATCTCCTCAATTTGCCACGGAACAGCGGGAATCGTGAATCTGAAAACAGAAGATGGGAAGTATTTGGTTGCAGGAAAAAAAGTGAGCGGTTACCCTGATGAATATGAAAACCATGAAGCGGAATATTACAAACTCCAACCGTTCAAAATTACCCAAACTATAAAAAAGCGAAAAGGCAAATTTCTCTTCGCTCCCAAAAATAAAATCCATGTAGAAACTGATGGAAGATTAATGACGGGTCAGAACCATCACTCTGCAAAGCTATTGGCAGAGAAAATTGTGGAGGAGTTAGCTAAGAAAAATCCATAAGTAGAAAACATCCTTTCCTAAGTATCAAAATATGAACTATACAATCCAAATGAAAAATATTCTAATTCCAATCCTACTTTTTACGGCTTTCCAAGCCAATTCCCAAATCTTTATTGGGAAGCAAAAAGACATCAATCAAATTTTGGAGAACACTCGCAAATTCTCAGAATATGTAATGAAGTCTGATTATGAGGGAATTGCGAATTCTTACACGGCAGATGCGAAACTATTCCCCAACAATACTAAGATTCTGACAAGCAGAGACTCTATCGTTTCCTATTGGACTTTGCCTGAAGGTATTGAAACTACGTTCCATAAAATCACGCAAAGCGAAATCCGAATAAATGGAAATGAAGCCTACGATTATGGTTACTACAAAGGCAAAACCAAATATGCGGATGGGAAAGAATCGTCTTGGCAAGGGAAATATGTGATTGTTTGGAGACGGGAAAAAGGCGAATGGAAAATGTACTTGGATATTTGGAATAGAGTAAGGGAAGAGCGCAACAAGTAAATGTTTGAATAAACTTATGTGACCTACAGAGCCTGTCGACTATAACCATAGCAAAATGATAAAATTTCAACTGTCAATAATATTCTTGTTTTTCACAATAAATTGTCATTCCCAGAATTCGAAATCTTCCGAATTAGTCAAGCAAAAAGTAGCTGATTATATACTTCAATTGATGGTTGACTATGAAATTACAGGAGCATCAGTAGCCATACTAAAAGGAGAGAAGGTTTTGTATAAAGGTTATCATGGAAAAGCGAGCAGAGAATTTGAAGTGCCAGTTACTGAAAATACTTTATTCAAGTTACATTCGGTAACAAAGCCTATTGTTTCAACGGCTATTTTTCAATTAGTTGAGAAAAATCAAATCAGCCTAAGTGATCCTATCACTAAATATATTGGGATTAAAGATGGATGGAGTTCGATTCAAATAAAACACTTACTCGCTCATTCATCAGGATTAAGTGAGATGCCAAAAGACAGAAATATAACTGAAGAGCAAGTAAAAGAAGTCGTTTTTAGTAAGGGTTTCCAATTTATACCAGGAGAACGATTTCAGTATGCTTCCACAAATTATTGGTTGCTACAAAAAATTGTGGAAAAGATTACGCTCAAAGAATTTGGGCGCATCTCATTTTGTCGCAATAAATTAAAACGCACTTTTTAAATGAAATAGTGGAGCATTATGAATGCCAGATTTTTAATAAATCCAACGTCTGGCAGGGTTTTCAACCTCTGCCAGCGTATGCTTTTTTTTAGTGTGCGACATTGTGAGATGCGCCCAAGAATTTCAACAATATATGATTGAGAATTATTTTGAGTATTCAGATGAAGGTGTTTCTTTTTCGGGAGATATATTAGAAGTCGTACCAAACAGAACCATGGAATATTATCCAAATATCGATGAAGAATTAGCGATTTTTGAATGGTATCTGCCCGAATTTGCTCATGCGGCTGGAGCTTTAAACCTTACTTTAAATCAATTCATCAATTGGAGTCAAAAATTCAATAATGATGAATTTATTAATGATAACACCAAAGCCAAAATGTGGACTCAATTCCCTTATTTAAATGATAATACTGGACGAGGCTATGGTTGGGAAATTAATGAAATAAACAACCAGAAATCTTATGGGCATGATGGTGGCGGCATTTCTCATTTACAGATAATTCCAACACAAGATTTGACTGTTATTTTCTTAACCAATGGGTACAGGAATAAATATATCTCATATAATATTTCAAGTACTTTAGCTGGAATCGTAAATAAAGAGCTTATAGATTATTCTATACTTGCTTATCAGGAATTAGACGTTTGCTTTAATAAACATGATATAGAACATGCCAAAAACATAATTCAGAAGTTAAAGAAAGACTCGAGTTACAGCAAAATAAACTTGAATGATATCATAAATAATCTAGGGTACCACCGTCTTTACTATTACGAGTTTCCTAGATTCAAAGATGCAATTGAAGTTTTTAAATTCAACACCGAATTATCCCCTACCTCATCCAATGCTTTTGACAGCTTAGGAGAAGCTTATTTTGAAGATAATCAATTGCAATTATCTTTAGAAAATTACCAAAAATCTCTCCAATTAGATTCAAATAACCAAAATGCAAGAGCCAAGATTGAGGAAATACAGAAGCTATTAAAAACAAAGTGATTGTAGATTTCAGTTGAATGTCTAGCTTTATTTATACAAATTCAGGTAAAAGTAAAAATTCTGTAACCATTCCAGCTTTGTGAGTTTACAATGCTATAAGAAAAATCAGGCATTCACTCATTCTTCCCCAACTGTTATGAAACAAACACTCTATCTTCTTCTTTTTATATTTGTTACAGCATGCAATTCATCTAAATCACAAGATGAGAATAATAAATCATTTGCTACAGACAAAGAATATAATATCCAAGACGTTCTAATCGAAACTAGGAACGGTGCAAAAGTCTCTGTTATCATTGTTCAGAAAGATAGTTTGAGCAATCCGAAACCTGTACTTCTACAAAGTACTATTTATGCAAGAAGTACGGGTAAAGACTTGGTAAGTTTAAAAGAGTCTGCCGACAAAGGGTATATCGGAGTAATGACATACACTAGAGGCAAGCGACTTAGTCCTGATGAAATATGGCCATATGAAAATGACGGAAATGATACGTATGATGTAATAGATTGGATAAGTAAACAAAAATGGTGTGATGGGAGAGTGGGAATGTTCGGAGGAAGTTACAATGGATTCACGCAATGGGCTGCTGCAAAAAATCTTCATCCTGCGCTCAAAACCATTGTTCCTTATGTGGCTAACAGACCAGGAATGGGCTTGCCAATGGAGAACAATGTATTTGTCAACCCTAATTATGAATGGTCATTTTATGTAGGGAATAATAAGTACTTAGATACTTTGGCGGGAAATGACAGACAGCGTTTTAGAAAAATGCAGAATCAATGGTGGGAGTCGGGAGTCGCTTATGATAAATTGGATAGCATTGATGGCACACCAAATAGGTGGTTTCAAAAATGGATAAGTCACCCTTCTTTTGATGAATATTGGCAGAAAATGGCTCCTTATAAAAATGAATTTACTAAAATAGATATCCCAATTCTCTCTATTGATGGCTATTATAATGATTCTCAAAATTCAGGATTGTACTATCTGAGAGAGCACTATAAATTCAATCCAGATGCTGAACACTATCTTATTATAGGTCCGTACAGTCATTTTGGAGCGCAACGGAATGGTTCTAAAGAGATAAATGGCTACAAAGTAGATACAGATGCGCTAATAAATACCAAAGAAATTACTTACCAATGGTTCAATTATATTTTTAATAATGGAGATAAGCCTGAAATTCTAAAAGACAAAATTAATTATCAGGTAATGGACGCAAATGAATGGCGGAGTGCTCCTTCTATTGCAAAGATGAGTAACGCTACACTAAAGCTTTTTTTGACTGATGTAAAATCTGACAGTATTTATGTTTTGAATGCGCAAAAACCATCTGAAATCAGTTTTGTTTCTCAAAAAGTAGACTTTTCAGATAGAACAACTGGAAACAACAATTATTACCCTGATCCTATCATTGGTAATCAAATGGATATGAGCAATGGGTTCAATTTCATTAGTGAGCCTTTCGAGGAATCCATTATCGTTAGTGGTTCTTTCATTGGCAACCTGAAAGTGAGTATTAATAAAAAGGATTTTGATTATGGTGTTACACTATATGAAGTAACTCCAGAAGGGAAATATTTCCATTTATCATATATTGTCGGACGAGCAAGCTATGCAAAAGACCCTACGAAGAGAAATCTACTGAAAGCTGGCGAAATAGAGGGAATCCCCTTTTCCAATACGCATCTCGTAAGCAAAAAGATGAGTAAAGGAAGTCGTCTGCTCATTCATATAAATGTGAATAAAAATCCATTTTCTGAATTGAACTATGGAACTGGTAAAATGACAAAAGAGGAAACTATCTATGACGCAAAAGAACCATTAGAAGTAAAGTGGTACAACGATAGTTCTGTGGAAATACCCATTTGGCAGAAACAATAATAATTATAAGTGTTTGCACTGAATTAAACATAAGAAAAAACTCTGTTAGGGTTTTCTAAAAAAATGAGTGTTAGCACTTTAAATAATAACCCTGACAGAGTTATTATACAGCTAATTATGTGCAAACACTTAGGTCATGCTATTTTCCATTCGCTAAAGGCGAATGGAAAATACACTTAGATATTTGGAATAGAGTAAGAGAAGAAATATGAAACATCAGATGATTTACAAAATGAAGTTGCGCTTTTTGCCCATAGTTGTTTCCTTTCTTTTTGGATTTCCATTAGTCGCACAAAACAACTCTGAGAATCCTGCTTTCGATGATATTATCTCAAACTATTTCCCAGAAAATAGCGCAGGAGCAACTGTTTTAGTTTCAAAAAAAGGGAACGTAGTTTACCGCTTGCGCCATTCTCAAACTTGCCGAATTGGGTAAGCTTTCAATTCAAGATGAAATCATAAAATTCATTCCCGATTACCCAACTCACGGACACAAAGTTACGATTGCACATTTACTCACGCACACTTCGGGAATCCGAGATTTTACTTCGTATGAGAATTTTAGGGAAATAGAAGGCAACGATTATTCCCCTGCCGAGTTCATTGATATTTTCAAAAACAGACCGATGCTTTCTGCGCCTGGCGAAGCTTATTCTTACAGCAATGCGGGCTATTTCTTACTGGGAGCAATTATCGAAAAAGTGTCGGGCAAAACTTACGGGCAGTTTATGGAAGATGAGTTTTTCAAACCCTTGGGAATGGAGAATATGAGCTTCGATTATTCCCAAGAAGTAATCGAAAATAGAGCCACAGGATATGGAGAAGTGTCTGGCGGGAAAATGGTGAATGCGAATAAAATCAGCATGATAATTCCCTTTTCGGCTGGCGGGCTTTTATCTACCACAGAAGATATGCTGATTTGGTATAATTCGCTCAAAAGCGGAAAGATAATTTCGCTGGAGAATCTAAAGAAAGCGCATTCTCCATTCAAACTCAATAATGGCAAATTTACCCGATATGGTTTCGGTTGGGATTTGGGAACACTCGCCAACTCTTCGCTTGTTGCTCATGGTGGGGCAATTGCTGGATTTTATAGTGCCTTGGTTTATTTGCCGAAAGAAGATGTTTTGGCTGTTGTTCTCACAAACTGTAATTGGCAAAATGCTTCCTTTTTCAATTTAGCAACAAGACTGGCTGGAGTGGCGATTGGGAAACCTTATTTCCAGAATCAGAAAAGTGAAGTTGCAACTGATTTGGAAGCTTACGAAGCTGTTTATGAGAATGAAACTGGAGAGAAAACTAGTATTCTGATTGAGTCGGGAAATCCTTACTTGATTTCCCAAACTGGAAGGAGATACGAATTATTCCAACTCAATGAAAGTGCTTTTTACTGTGAAGACAATTTCACAACATTGAACTTTGAGAGAGATAAGGATGGAGTAATTTCCGTAACTCTCACAAGAGTTGCTCCTATTAAATTCAAACGAACACAAGCAATACTTCCAAAAAAGTTGGTTTATTTGGCAATCAAAGGAAAGAGTTTTACTGAAATAGAAGAGATTATCTCTTTTTACAAAGCGTTGAAATCCAATCAGTTTGCGAAATACAACTTCTCAGGCCAAAATGAGCTCAACCGATTTGGCTATGATTTACTTTCAACACGAAAGAAGCTATCAAAGTATTCGGGTTTTTGGTTTCTGAATTTCCAACAGAAGCGAATCCGTATGATAGTTTGGGAGAAGCTTATTTCGAGAATAATCAGTTGAAATTGTCTTTAGAAAACTATCAGAAATCGCTAGAATTAAACCCAACTAATCAGAATGCGAAGAATAAAATTGAAGAGATAAAATTGGCTTTGTCAGCAAAGTAATCCAAATATTGGTGGTGTTAAACAAGTAATGCTAGAAACTGTTTTATGAATTTATATCCGTAGCCGATAGCTTTAAGCTGTCGTAAAATAAGCTATTTGCGTTAGCAAATTCCTGTTTTTAGTTGATTAAGCTTTTAATATTTCATGCTATCCAACTATTAAACGTATTTCAGTTGGTAGGAGTTCGTCATGAATTTTTACCAACTATTTTTTATGTGAGCCACAAGTTCAATCGTAACTCTCGTTTGCCACCCAAATAAACTCAATCCAAAAGAAATAAGATTTTAAGAAGGTTTTTGGATGAAAAATCCCTAGATTGATTTTTATTTTTGAAACAGAATTTAAAGCCAATCAAGTCCGAATTTACTAGTTCCCATGGAAACAGATTTAAAAGTAGCTAAAAACGTATTAGTATTTATGTGTGCCGTTTTGGTGATTTATCTGCTTTCGCTTCTGTCTTTCTTGCTGATTCCACTCGCCTTGGCACTTTTCATGTCTATGCTTGCTCAGCCAGCTTTAGCTTGGTGTGAGGAAAAGGGATTTCCTTATTTGGCGAGTGTTTTGGCAATTAGCATTCCTTCACTTGGTGCATTGGGGCTTTCAGGTTTGTTAGTGTACAAAACTGCTAGTGAATTATATGATGAAAAAGACTCGTTGTTTACTCAGATTCATGGTAAAATGTCCAGAATTATTGATTGGGTTAACGAAAGTGCAGGATTGAATTTGACGGGAGAAGACATCACAAACAAAATTAAACCACTTTTTTCTGTAGATTGGCTGGTTGACTCTTCCTCTTCAGTAGCAAATGCTTTGGGAGATTTTACAGGACTCATGTTCATGACCATTCTCTATTTCCTAGTTTTTTTAGGAGGGATTTCAAAGTATGAAAACTACTTGCGCTATGTTGAACAGGGTTCTAAAAAAGGAAGTTTAGTAGAAAGCTTTGAAGGCGTAAAAAACTCGGTAGTTACTTACACGAAAGTAAAAACGCTGATTAGTTTGGCAACAGGGTTTGGCTACTTTCTCACTTGTTGGATTTTTGGGGTTGAATTTGCCTTATTTTGGGGTTTCCTCGCTTTTATACTAAATTTCATTCCCACTTTTGGTTCTGTAATCGCCTCTGTTCCACCACTTTTTTTAGGCTTAGTTCAAATTGATTCCTCTTCGGAATTAGGCTTGATGTTACTCTGCCTTTTTGTAGTCCAAATTTTTATGGGCAATGTAATTGAACCCAAATTAATGGGCGAAAAACTATCGCTTAATACAGTAACTGTTTTGGTCGGCTTGGTTTTTTGGGGCTATGTTTGGGGAGTTACGGGAATGATACTTTCCATGCCTTTACTCGTACTCACAAAAATAATTCTCTCGCAACTAGATGGCGCACAAATGTTTGTGAAACTGATGGGAAGCACGCCTGTTGAGTCAGTTACAAAAACAGATGTAGGTAACTGAGTTAGCGAGTTGCTGAATTAGTGAAATGGCGAATTAGTAAATTCGTAGTGCTATTTTAGTGTTGATGAATGAGAGATATGGCAAGTTTATCTTTGATTCGCTAAATAAGATTTAAAACATATTTAGGAGGTAATTGAGCAAAACTTGGCATGTCTTTACGCTTGATTTTATTTCTTACTACTATACAAAAGTGGATCGCTGTGGTCTGACCATCGGAAGGATTCTGCCGAGGTCTTGATTTTTCAAAATGTATAAGAACTGTATTGTTGATATTGATAGATAAGGTTTTTAAACTTGCGTTTTAGAGATAGTAAACTTTATTTTGAAAGTTGGGTTTGATGTACTCCATATTTCCGAAAAAAGCTAAATCCAATCCGCATGAAAATTTCCCTTGCAATAATAGAAGCCTTTGAAAAAAGATATAGAGGTGCATTTATCAACTCGCTCACAGGTTTTAAAAGCGTGAATTTAGTGGGAACAATTTCCAAGGTTGGAAATCATAATTTGGCAATTTTCAGCCAAGTATTCCACTTAGGAGCTGATCCTGCTTTGATTGGGATGATTGTGCGCCCGCATGTGACTCCACGCCACACGCTGGAGAACCTGATGGAAACAGGATTCTACACACTCAACCATTTGAATGAATCTATTTACGAGCAAGCGCACCAAACAAGTGCAAGATATGAAGAGGGCGTTTCCGAGTTTGAAGCAACAGATTTGAATCCTGTGTTTATCGATTCATTTCCAGCTCCTTATGTGACTGAATCTGAAGTGAAG
Source organism: Flammeovirgaceae bacterium (assembly GCA_047633715.1). Classification (GTDB taxonomy): domain Bacteria; phylum Bacteroidota; class Bacteroidia; order Cytophagales; family Flammeovirgaceae; genus JBLIFI01. The sequence goes on along the minus strand of JBLIFI010000052.1, from coordinate 4,951 downwards.
ATTGGATTGAAATTTGAACAAAAGTTGGATTTAGAAATTAATAAAACTGTTTTAATAATTGGAAGTATTCAAGAAGTGCATTTAGCAGAAAGCCTGGTTGGAGAAGATGGTTTTGTAGATTTGGAGCAAGCAGGAACGGTAACTTCTTCAGGTTTGGATAGCTACCATCGTACTCAAAAACTCGCCCGATTGCCTTATGCAAAAGTGGGGGAGGAGTGATTGGAAATCGGTATTCATTCTTAACGGCTACTTTTCATTTCATCAATAGTTGGTTGCACAAAAAGCTGATTATTGGTCAAATCCAGACAACACAAATTCCCTTTTCCTTCATAGGAAACTTTATAAACCCCATTATCCAGACCTATTATTTTTGCTTTGTTAGCCATATCTTGTTGAATGAAATGCAGGAACTCGCTTTGATGTCCGTGGATAATTTGCTTTCCTTTTGTGAAGGCTTCATCATTCTCACTTTCTCGAAGCCACATCATTTGCTCGTAGTTCTCGAATGGATTTGGGGACTTGAAATCGAAACCTGCATGAACTAAATAGTGATTTTCCAACTCATAATAATAAGGCAAGTTGAAAAAGAAGTCTTGATATTTCTCCAATAAAAGTCCTCTGGAATCTACCAAGCCTCTGCGTTTCTGCAAACTGGGCACTCGTTTTAGGTTCGGGTTTGCCAATATATTTGAGTGGGAATCAATTGCCATTTGCTCATGATTTCCTCGCAATGGGTAAACCTCAAAACCTTGTTCAATCAAATCCAAAATGAAGTCAATCACTCCTGCACTTTTCGGGCCTCGGTTAATGTAGTCTCCCAAAAATAAAATTTGGTCTGCTTTGGTTGGATTTAGCTTCTCGTAAAGTGCCACAAGCGTATCTAAACAACCATGAATGTCGGGAATGACTAATTGCCTACCATTTATTGGAGTGGAGATTTGCTTTGAGTTTTCCATTTTAGGAGTTGGTTTCGGAGTTTGTAGAGTAAAACTGTGGTAGTGTTATTTATTTGTTGATATATCGAGACTTGCTAAGTCTGAGCAATTTAGACTTCTGAAAAATCGCAACTTTTATGATATTCAGTTAGATAGACTTAGCAAGTCTTTCATACTACTGTATAAAAGTGAATCGCTGGCAGAGTCCGCAGGTCCTGCCAGACGTTGAACGGTTTGAAATCGACCTTCGGCAGGGTTTTGCTGGGAGTTGCCATCAGCACTATCTGAAACACTACCAAAACCGCATTTAATTTTGGGGAACAGGAATAATAATAGACCTGCCAAATCATGGAGACTTGGCAGGTCTAAATAAGTTACTTTAACTTATCAAGTTCCCTAAAATTAGCGGAATGCCACCCAGCGGAATTGACTAGAGCATAAAAGCAAGGAGGTTTCGGCAATTTCTCGTACCCATTTATCAATAAGCGATCAGTGAAATCCAAGCAACTATTTTTACTTTTTCCTTCTTTCCATTTCCTTTTTAATCAGCGAAAACTCCCGACTGCTTTGCCCTGCCACGGAAGTGTTTTCATCGGCTCTGCGGAAAAGGTAGGGAATTACTGCTTTTACTGGGCCGTAAGGAAGGTATTTTGCGACATTATAATCGGCATTTGCCAAATTGAACGAAATATGGTCACTCATTCCGTAAAGTTGGGCGAAATAGAAATTCGGATTTTCCTTACTGATTCCGTGTTTCTCCATCAGCTCGGTGAGTAGGAGGGAACTCTGCTCGTTGTGAGTGCCTGCACAAATTGCCATTTGCTCTCGATGAGTTACGCAGAAATGGAGCGAATCGTCAAAGGCTTTATCGGAAGCAAGTTTTGAAGGTTGGATTGGGTCGGGATAACCCATTTTCTCGGCTCGCTCACGTTCTTTTTCCATGTAAGCACCTCGCACCAATTTCGCTCCTAAGTAAAAACCTTTTTCCACAGCCTGTTGGTGGTCGGTTTCGAGTTGGGCAAGTTTGCTTGCCACATACATTTGGTAGGTGTTGTAAACGATGGGTAATTCTTTGTTGAATTTTTCCATCATTTGCATTGCCAAGTCGTCTATGGTTTTCTGAATCCAGGTTTCTTCGCCATCTATGAAAATACGAACTCGCTTTTTATGAGCTGTTTCGCAGATATTATTTACTCTTGCTTTTATTCTTTGCCATGCTTTTTCTTCTTGCTCGGTAAGGGTTTTTCCTGATTGGACTTTCGCTAAAAGTGGTGTGGAAGCCAAACCCGTTACCTTGAAAACACAAAATGGCGTGGAATCTGAACTTGCCGAAGCGTGAACGGTTTCCACAATTTCTTTCTCAGTTCGGTCAAAACCCTTCTCATCGGTGGCGCCTTCTACCGAATAATCCAGAATGGTTCCAACTCTATATTCTGCCAATCTGCCAGATACTTCTGAGCACTCTTCAATGTTTTCTCCACCACAGAAGTGGGCAAAAAGTGTGTGCTTCACAACTCCTTTAATGGGCAGGTGAATATTGAAAGCAAATTTCACTAAAGCAGTTCCAATATCGGTTAGCCAAGGTTGGTTCACGGCTGCAAAAAGCAGGTAAGATTTTTTTAATTCCATGTCAGATTTCATGGAAAAAGCCGTTTTAGTATCTTCAAAGCTAATGTTTTTAGATTGGGCTTGGTTCTGTTTTTTTTCTGGGTTGTTGTTCATGGGTCATGGAATGGTAAGGTTTTGCAAAAATAAGTCAAGAATATTGATTTTGTGCAACTTGCCAAATTTTCTTTGTTTATGCGGTTTTTAAATTTTCGTTTAATTCTTAGGTTCTATCGTGAATTTGGGTATTGAGTGCAATTCATGATTTTGAAGTTTAAGTTATTAGGTTCAAGTGTGGACGCTTGGGAAGCCCCGCTTGAACCAGTTTTATTGCTTGTTTTTCGAGTTTTAACAAACTCGAAAAACAAGGTAATTTCTTCAAATCTTAGTTTTGTTATACCTTTTAACCAAATTCACGATAGAGCCAATTCTTATAACTTTTGAAACCTACACAACTTCAGTTGAAGTTAAATTCCGTTCTCCACATTTAATTCTCTTTCCTCACAAATGCTTGTTTTGGAACAAGGAAATTTTGTAGCATTTTTGGGTTTAGCAAAACAAGTTCGTCTTCCTTTTTGAGCCAACCGTAAATTTGCTGATTGCTTGGGTAGATTTCCAAAATTCCACCTCGCTCTTCGTACAAGTCTTCTATTTTTATGGTAGCGAGTGGAGTAGTTTTTCGTAGACTGTCTTCCAAATTGGCTGATTTTGGTAAAAATTCAAGCACGGAAAAGTCTTGATATTGCGTGATGTAATTATATACTGCGCCAGAATCTAGCTTCTTCACGCCTTGAACGGAATAGAAATTGTTCTCGAAAGCAATTTGGAAACCATTTTCTGAATCTCCTGCATATTCTACTTGCATCGATTTTAAGGTTTGCCAACTGGTTTGGAGTATTTTTTTCTCTCGCCACTCGGTAATTGGTGCGGAAAATAAGTCGTAAATATTCAGGTAAATTCCTTGAATATGGATATTGAAATAAGCTTCGTTGTTTCCAGTAATCAGAAATGTTTCATTATCGAGATTGGCGAATTGGAAGCTTGTTTTGGAATTGTCCGCTCCCGTAATCTCCATAGTTGTCAGCTTATTGGGTGGGAGTTGGGTGATTTGCTCAATCTCTTTCTGTGAAACAGGCCTTTTGCTATCTAATCTGCCAAAAGCAGAAAGCAGAAAATCCATTCTGCGTTCTGAAGCCATGAATTTACTGTTGAGTTTCCATTTGCCTTTATCAGCTTCCAAAACAAGGTCTCCAACCGTAATTTGTTGAATATTTGCGGTGTCAATTTCCGCCAAAGGCAAAGTTTCTGTTTGGTTGGATTTTGCAGAATTTGTTTGCCAAGAGAAGGCAATTGCCACCAATAAAACTAGGTTGAAGGCAATTAGGAGTTTCGTTTTTTTGCTCATTTTGTCTGAGTATCAAGTAGGAAATATCAAGAACGGTAAAGTTGAGTAAAAATAGCTGAATTTGGGAAATTGGCATATAAAAAAACTCTTCAGGGGTTTTAGAGATTTGAAGAGTTGTTTCGTGTTGGCGGGAAAGTTTTAGTTAAACGTAGCAGTAGTTTAAGACCACCAACTTTTTAAGTTAAACCAAAAGCTAGATTTATAACTCTTTTTATGATTTACTGATTCTTCCACTATTGTGTTTGAACTTCTTTTGGTAGCTGTTTTTTCTATTTTAATTCCTCTTAAATAATGTTTTTTTATTAGATTCTCTGACAATTTAGCTTTGTCAGATTCTTGAAAAACAATATCTCCATAAATTACAGCTCTTATCGGGATGTCATCCACATCCATATCTCCTAGTAAAAATCTTCTTTTATGCTCTGGCATGTTTTCATATGCTATTTTTAAGTTTTCTTTTGTTCTTTGATTTGGGTTGTTTTTAAAGGTTTCAAATTTAATTGAACATATATCTCCTAAAGTTTTTTTCCCTTTGAATTTATTGATGATATGTTCAACTTCTTTGACAAGTTCTGTTTCTGTTCTATTCGGATAGAAATTACGCACTTCAAAGTTGCCTAGAGGAAAAGCAGATACATTTTCTCCTTTTGGTAGTTGGGTTTTTACCCATCCTGATTTGATTTTTTCTTTGAATCCATTTAAGTCAACTAATTCCCAACAATCAATCATCCCATCTTCATAGACATTTATGTTTGTCAGGTGATAATTCATATTATGAATGAAAACAGGGAGGGAAATTCCTTTTATTATTTTGTCACCCTCTTCTCTATAAGTTTTTTTCATTTTGTTCTATCCTTGCGTGAGATACATACTTAACAGTTACGTGTATTACAAACTAATTGTCACCAATAAAACTAGGTTGATAGTAATTAGGAGTGCACAACATTAATTACAACACTTCAGCCAACCTTCCATAATAAATCAAATCTACTACTTCGCCAGAAGT
>JBLIFI010000051.1:0-16981 GCA_047633715.1 Flammeovirgaceae bacterium | reverse complement strand
TTCTTCAAAGGGAGCAATATAAGTTTGATGATATTATCGCATCGGATACAGCCATAATATACTCTAGATATAGCCCTAAAACACTTGGTTTTAATAAGTGAAACTACTTTTTCTTCAAAAACCTAAACCTGATAGAAAGAGAAAACCCTTTCATACAAATGCATGAAAGGGTTTTAAAATAATTTCTGATAACTGTTTTACTGAATTCTGTTAACCAACACTTCCTTCAAGGCTAATTGCCAAGAGTTTTTGTGCCTCTACAGCAAATTCCATTGGGAGTTGTTTCAAGACTTCTTTACAGTAGCCATTTACAATTAGGGCAATGGCTTTTTCAGTATTGATTCCTCTTTGGTTACAATAGAAGATTTGGTCTTCTCCAATTTTTGAAGTAGTTGCTTCGTGTTCTACTTGCGAAGACTGGTTGCTAACTTCAATATAAGGGAAAGTGTGCGCTCCGCAACGGTCGCCCATTAGCAAAGAATCACATTGAGAGAAGTTTCTTGCATTCTCTGCTCGCTTCATCACTTTCACTAAACCACGGTAGCTATTCTGGCTTTTTCCAGCAGAAACTCCTTTGGAAACGATTCTACTTTTGGTGTTTTTACCAATATGAATCATTTTCGTTCCCGTATCTGCTTGTTGCATATTGTTGGTAACTGCAACAGAGTAAAATTCTCCGACAGAGTTATCGCCTTTCAAAATACAACTTGGGTATTTCCAAGTAATTGCCGAACCAGTTTCTACCTGCGTCCAAGAAATTTTGGAGTGGTTTCCGAAACAAATTCCCCTTTTGGTTACGAAATTATAAATCCCGCCTTTTCCTTCTTTATTTCCAGGATACCAGTTCTGAACGGTTGAATATTTTACTTCTGCTTCCGTGTCAGCAAAAATTTCTACAACCGCAGCATGAAGTTGGTTTTCGTCTCGCATTGGAGCTGTGCAACCTTCCAAATAGCTTACATAAGAACCTTCGTCAGCCACAATTAGTGTTCTCTCGAACTGTCCTGTGTTTGCTGCGTTAATTCTGAAATAAGTAGAAAGTTCCATTGGGCAACGAACGCCTTTTGGAATGTAGCAGAAAGAACCATCAGAGAAAACAGCCGAATTTAAGGCTGAAAAATAGTTGTCTGCAACAGGAACAACTGAACCAATGTGTTTTCTGACTAACTCTGGGTGGTCTTGAATTGCCTCGCTCATTGAGCAGAAGATAATTCCCAATTCCCCTAAGCTTTCTTTGAAAGTTGTTCCAACTGAAATGCTGTCAATCACGGCATCTACCGCAATTCCTGTCAATCTTTTTTGTTCAGTAAGGGAAATTCCTAATTTCTCGAAAGTTTCGAGTAATTCTGGGTCAACTTCATCCAATGATTTCGGGACAACTTTCTGCTTTGGAGCAGAATAGTAAATCACGTCTTGGTAGTTGATTTTTGGGAAAGTTACATTTCCCCAATTTGGCTCAGGCATTTGTTCCCATACTTTATAAGCCTTCAATCTCCAATCCAACATCCATTGTGGTTCATTCTTCTTGGCGGAAATGAATCGGACAATATCTTCACTCAAGCCAGGAGGTGCTTGATCTGCCTCAATGTCAGTTACAAAACCATATTTATATTCGGATGAGGTGAATTCCTCTAAGATTACTGCGTCTTTTTCTGCGCTCATGTCTCTTATTTATAATTAAAGCATTTTTATGCTATTCGTTATCTATTATAATGTGCGATGATTTCTTGGTAATTCTCAATCAACCCGCATCGCTATTTAGTTTTATTCTAAACTACAAAGGTACAACATAATTTTCAAAGGAAAGTTTTCTTTCAGGTTGATTTTATGCCTTAATCTTGCTTATTCTTACTTTTGTTCTGTTGGGTTTTGAACGACCCAATTGACGAAAGGTGAATTGCTTTAGATTTCACTTGCTTATTACGGGTCTTATCATTGTTTATTTCGTAGTTTTCGGAAACTTGTCTATCTTAGTTTTGTGGGATTAGCGCATGCTTTTTGTACTCACTACTTTAATACCAAATACTCACTACTAATAATTATGGCTCTCAAACAAGATAATAAGGTTGACCCAAATTTCAATATGTCTTCGATGACAGATATGATTTTCCTTTTACTTATATTTTTTATGCTGACTTCAAACTTCGTTACACCTTCTGGTTTGCCCATTGAGCAACCAACGAGTAAGGCGGCCAGCAAAGTGATGCCCAAAATTACGGTCGGGATTACCAAAGACGGGCAATATTACATCAACGAAAACAAGTTACCATTAGATTTTATTCAAGACGAATTGGCTTCATTGCTTCAAGGTGAAGAAGAAGGAACGGTTGTGATTACAATTGATAAAGATGCACCCACGCAATATTTGATAAATGTAGCGGGAATTGCTGCAAAGTTGAAAGCAAAGACTGTGATTTCTGTGAAGCCAGAGTAGATTTAAGACGATAAAAGTTATGATACTGAAAATAAAAAACTTAGGTCCGATTAAGGAAGCTAGTATAGATTTATCCAAGAAACATTATTTGTTTGTTGGATATAACAATACAGGAAAAACTTACTTGACAAATCTGTTATATGATGTGTTCAAAAAAGAAACATTGATGAGGTTTTCCGAAGAGCATGATTCCTCCACATTGGAATTTCCTTTCGTTTTAAATGAAGAATTTGTTAGAAAAACGTTTGCATCATACGCAGAATATATAAAAAATGAAACAATTCCTACCTCTTTTAATACAGACAAAAACAGTAAATTTATTCTTGACAAGCTAGAAATATCATTCGATTTCGATTTTGAGAATGATGTGAAATTGCCTGCTCTCAACACCTCAATCAACTTTCAATTCAACATAAACGGAAATAGTGAAAAAGAATTTAATGCTTATCATGTACAAAAAGATGCTAATTCTCTCAGTATAAATTATCTTGAAGAAGATATAAACCGTGTGAGTTTTTTATTAGATAGCATGGAGGAAGAGATTGAAAGAGATTCTTTCCTGTTGCAAATTGAAGAGGCAAAGAGAATGAGTATTATTATGCCTTTACTCAATATGCTTTTGAATATAGAGAATGAACCATTTTTTCTTCCTGCTAACAGAATATCTTTGCTTGAGAATGCGAATGATTTAGTAGAAGAGATGAATCGAAAGAATAAAATTTTATATGAAGATTTAAAACCGTTTATGCAGGTTGACAAACCTGACAAGGAACAAATTAATAAAGCAATTAAGAAGAGACATGAATCAAACAATCATACAAAGCATGTAGAAGAATTGGTTAATAGGATCTCAGAATTAAAAAGACAAAAGAGTACTACATCAATTGCGGACGGAAGGAGATTCTATGACAAGTTATTGATACGACTAGAAAAAACAATGGGAGGAACTGTCTCTTTTGGAGAACTAGATAAATCGAACAATAGAGAACAAATAGTAAAGCTTCATGCGAATGAAGTTTTAAAGATGCATTTAGCTTCTTCTGCCATTAATCAATTGGGCATGGTCTCGCTATATCTCAAATATTGGGCAGAAGAAAGTCATAATTTTCTTCTAATTGATGAACCAGGAGAAAATCTACATCCTAAAAATCAAATTGAAATTTTAAATATTCTTTTAAATTTTGCTAGTGAAAATGAAAACAGAATATTGATTACTACTCACAGTCCACTGATGGCTGAAATGTTCAATAACTATCTTATTTTGGGTCAACTTGAAAATGATAACCAAGACATAGCAGATAGCCTAGGAATGGAAAACATCAAGCTAACACCTAAAAATGCAGGAATCTACTTTTTTAATGGAACGAAAGTAGTTGAAGTATTTTCCTCTGAATATGGTGCTATTTTCAGCTCTTTCAAAGATGCTCATGAAAGAGTTCATGCCACAAACCAATATTTAGGAGAATTGATGTTCAAGCAAGAAAACACTACTGTTGATGTTTGAAGTAAAAGGATTTCAAGAGCATATAACAAGGCAACTGGAGGATGTTGTAGGAGTTTTAAAGAGGTTCTCTAATGGCAATCTTAAAATAGAGGAGCGAAATAAAGAATTAGATGGAGTAGGTGCAGATTTGCATTCTGTGTCTATAAATAACATCCCGAAAGAAAATATCTGGATTTTTGACAACGAATTTTACCAAAATAAAACAAACAAGGAAAATAAGATTTTAACCAGTCAAAAAGGGGCTTTTTCTAGTGCTGGAAAAAAAGTTGAGCTAACTGTTATATATGAGAAAGACAATTATTTGTACTTGATTCTCATTGAAATGAAAACCTCTATGAATTCAAAAAAATACTCAGAAGTTATTGATAAGATGGAAAGTTCACTATCAACTATATCTGTATTTTTAAGTGCTCATCCACATTTCTCCCAACTTGACAATAAACATTTGTATCCAATTGGCATTTGTTGCTATAATTATCTTCTTGATGAAGCAACGAATAGTAAATATATTATTTCAGGTGGTAATCGAAGTACATTTAAAAGCAATTTTTTAGATAAAAATTGGATGGAATTCATTGCTAGTATTGAACCAATTGCTCTAAATTCAATGTCTATACCATTTCTTTTATTTAACAATAAAAATGAGCCAAAAACAAATGCTTTTGACATTGACTTTAAGCAAATATTCGAGCGATTAGAATTACTGATGGAAAGAAAGCCGCTTCCTCCAAAAAAACGATTCTAACTACTTGATACTTTTATCCTACCTCACTCTCGCTTTCCTTTTCCTCCGCTTTTCCGTAACCTTTACCAACTGGTTGCTGAATCCGAAATTACCCGTTTCCACTATTTCCGAAAAATCGCTTGTTTCCATTCTGATTCCTGCCAGAAATGAGGCACAGAATATTGGAAACACATTGGAGCTAATTGAAAAACAGGATTTTGAGAATTATGAAATCTTAGTACTGAATGATAATTCTACGGATGAAACAGCTCAAATAGTTTACGATTTCACCCAATCCAACCCGAAAATAAAACTGCTGAATGGCAAAGGTTTACCAAAAGGCTGGTTGGGCAAAAACTGGGCTTGCCACCAATTGGCGCAAGAAGCAAAAGGAGATTATTTCCTATTCGTTGATGCCGATGTTTCAATTCAACCCAAATTGATTGAGTCTGGAATTGCAGAATTGGAGAAGCAAAACTTGACTTTGCTTTCCATTTTCCCAGACCAAATTTTTGGGACTTGGGGAGAGAAAATTGCTGTGCCGATTATGCACTATTTATTACTCACACTTCTACCACTTCCTTTCGTTCGGTGGTTTCCACAAGCGAGCTTTGCAGCGGCAAATGGGCAATTCATGTTGTTTAAGGCGGAAGTTTATCGAAAATTCCAGTTTCATGAACAAGTGAAGAGAGAGGTAACTGAAGACATTGAAACAGTTCGATTCATTAAAGAAAATGGTTTGAAATCAGGTGTTTATTTGGGGAATAGCTTGGTTTTTTGCCGAATGTATAGAGGCTATTCGGAAGTGGTGGATGGTTTTAGCAAAAATTTGTTGGCAGGGTTTGGGAATAGCGCAATTGGTTTGGTCGGATTTTTATTGATGACAACCCTTGCCTACATCAGCTTGCTTTGGCAAACCCCAACCGTAATTTATTTAGCTTTTACATTAATTTTGCTAACAAATTTTGGGTTGGCAAGGTTAAGCAACCGCCCAGTTTGGGAAACCATTTTGCTTCATCCGCTCAAAATGGCAACGCTAATATTGATAGCATGGAAATCTATTATTCGGAAACGGAACAAAAACAACTTTTGGAAAGGCAGAAATATAGATCTGAGCGAATAGGGATTGTATTTTTAATCGCTTTCCACTTTTTTGGGTTGCTTGGAATGAATTGGAGTTGGTTGGAAACTATATTTTCAACCCTTTCGCCATTCGATTCTTTCGCCTCACTCACACCGTGTAATCTGTTGCTTACTTGCGGGATTTTGCTATTTTTCCATAGAGATTGGAATAAAAGTTTTCTGTTTTTTACACTATTCTGCTTTCTAACAGGTTTTTTTGTGGAAGTGGGGGGTGTTCATACAGGAATTATTTTTGGAGAATATAGTTATGGAGCAACTCTGGGCTGGAAATTTTTTGATGTCCCGCTCATAATCGGAATCAATTGGCTAGTTCTAGTTTACTCCACAGGAATTATTCTGTCAAAATTGCGGATTGCTAACTGGCAGAAAGCTCTTCTGCTAGGTATAATAATGACGGGAATTGATATTCTGATTGAGCCAGTTGCCATTCAGTTAGGTTTTTGGAGTTGGTCGGAAATGGTAATTCCCACACAAAACTATATTGCTTGGCTAATGGTTAGTTGTCTGTTGGGTTATTTATTCTTCAGTCTGGAATTTAAAAAAATCAATCCGATGGCAAAATGGGTGCTTATTTGCCAAGTATTGTTTTTCTTTGGGCATAATATGCTGATGTGATTGGCGAGCTCCTAAAAAGACAGATTTTTGTTGTGAAAATCTTAACGGACAAATAGCATTGTTAGCAATTCATTAGCTAAAATAGGACTGAATTTTGCTCTAATTTCATACATGTGTTGATATAATAGTTGCAATATGTCTATATTTATCTGCTAAGAATAGAAGTAAAATCTCTTATTTAAATAGATAGGTAAAAAAGAAGGCTCGATTTTTATAGTGAAATCGACTAAAACATTTCATAAACAACTAATTAGTACCAGATTGTAAACATTTTGTTTCAATTCGAGAATCAAAAAAATCATCTAGCCAATTATGAGAACTGATTACACGCTCCTTAAAAAACTCTCTTTTATTTGGGTTTTGATATTCATGTTTGGGGCTTCGTCTCCTGCCATTTCTAAACCAGAAATTAAGAAAGAAAAAACGATTGTTAAAAAACATGGGGTCAACCAAGCCTGGTGGAATAGCCTTTCATTAGTTTGGAAACAGTATTTTATCAGAAAAGTAGGAGTCAACAGAGTTCCTATGCAAGATGATTTCGATAAAATTTATTCGCTCCAATCTATTGATTGCTCTCGAATTCCTATCAGAAGTTTGAGACCAGTTGCCGTACTTAAAAACTTGAAAGTGCTTTGGTGCGATGGAACTCAAATCACAGACATTTCCCCAGTAAGAGGCTTGACAGGTTTGCTCCATTTGAATGTGGCAGAAACGAGAATCAATAATATAGACGCAATTGCTGGCTTGGTGAATTTGAAAAAATTGGAAATCTATAAAACGCAGGTTTCAAACCTGAGAGGAATCCAAGGACTTACAAACCTGACCGTAATAGACTGTTCAAGTACTCCTGTCAATAATATTGGCCCAATAAGCAAGTTGGCTAAATTAGAGGTTTTCTACTTTAATAATACACGAGTTGTGAGTTTGGCGGCTTTGGAAAGGTTGATAAATTTAGTAGAGGTTTCTTTCCTGAGAACCCCTGTAAGCGACTTATCTCCACTCAAAAACTTGCCGAAGCTGAAAGAGATAGTTTTACAATATACAAATGTTAGTAGTCTTGACCCTTTGCACAATTCAAAAACGCTTAAAATTATCTATGTCGATAATTCAAAAGTCTCTTCTGCTCAGATTCAAAAGTTCAAGAGCGCACATCCAACTTGCGAAGTGTATTAAACTCTTACCAAATAATGAAATTAGCCACAAGTCCCTCGATTCTCGCAATCGAGGGACTTTTGATTTTAACCAATTCTAAGATGAATAGAATCTCATTTTTTTTACTAAGCCTTCTTCTTTTCTTCAATTCTGCTGAAGCACAGGATGTTGGATTTAGCTCATTTTTCCGACCTGGAATGCGTTTGGGGGCAATGTATATCCCAAAGTCTGATGTGGGTAAAAGCGAGACTGCGGAGATGCTTCATGTCCGTTCCGGTTTTATTATTCCTTTGGGTGGAGGCGCTTCCTTGAATTTGAAGAAGTTGAAAGTCGAAGCCAAGCAAAGCTTCTTGAATATTAATATAGGCTACAGAAAAAATGATTGGTCTGTTTTAGCCAACTCCAACCAAATGACAAATTTTAGTATTGGTTATACGGGAGTGAAAGTGGGGCTTGGGAAAGGTATTTGGGCTTATTCTGGAAATGTTGGTTTCATTCGAGATATTAATTCAGAAAGTATCTCTCCATTTGCTCTGGCAGGATTGCTCAAAATTAAAGTGAAAGGATTAAACAAGCAGAACTTCTTTGGCGGAGCAGTTGCCTACAATGGAAAACGCCCATTGATTGTCCCAATTATTGGTTGGAGACGAAAAATTGCAAAAAAAACTCATTTAACAGCACTCTTACCAATTCAAGTTGACATTACCACAAAGCTTTCAAAAAGTGTTAAGCTAAGTTTCTTGAATACAGTCAACGGGTTCGCCAATCAGACAGAAAACAACTTTCTGAACCAAGAAAGAAACCTGCTACAAACTTTTGGAGGATTAAAGCACAGTTTGATATTCAATTGGAGAGTTTCTAAAAGTGTAAGATTTTTATTGGAAGGTGGTTCTTTTTCCATTGCCAATTTCCAACTTTTCGATGAAGGCAGAGACAATAGACTTCTGAAGTCAGAAGCTAACTTTATTCCATTTGCTTCATTTTCTGCCAGAATCAATTTTGGAAAGTCTCTAATAGGCTCTCAGCTATTTGGGAATGATGGGTAACGTGATTGGTAATGCTATGTAAAACTTAGCTAAACTTGGTAACTGCGTAATATTAGCGACTAAATAAGGATTGGTTTTACCTAATTTCTTATTTAATAGATATTTTAAGTGGTTCGTCTAAAAAAATTGGAAATCTTATTTAACTTAGTCGCTGACAATGGCAAGGCATTTGCATTTATTCGCAAACAAGTACCAAGAACTATTTAATTGATATTATTTATTTTTCGATAAATCTATTCAAAATACTGATTTTCAGACATTTGACAATTATTAATTACTATCAAACAAAACCTTCCCTGTACTTAAACCAAATAACTATTTTATAATACTAACAGAAAGCGTTCTCCAACTTTAACAAAACTACTAACATGTCAGAAAATGCCAAGGTGCTTCCAATTGATGTTAGACACAAGTCGTTTAACACCAAAACCTTCGGAGGCTACAATCAAGCGGAAGTTCAAGACTTTTTAGGCAAAATTTCTTTTGAACTGTTCGAAGAGAAAAATGAAAATAGGATTCTCACTAGAGAAAATGAAAGATTAAACAAGGAACTTGAAAGGCTGAGAGAACTCGAATATGTTCTTGTGAGGCAAAGCCAAGAAACAGAAGTGAAGGTCAAGAGAATTGTAGAGCAATCTCAGAAAGAAGGTCGGTTGGTAGTGATGAAAGCAGAAAATAATGCTGCTGTAATTATTGAAACTGCCAAATCCAAAGCCTCCAAAATTTACACGGAGATAAAGACCGATTGCGAAATTCGCATGAGGGAAATCAAAAGTGAATTGGAATTAGCTAGCGAAAGTTTCGGAGAAGTGAACGAATATACGACTAAGTTAATGGAGCAAATGCAACAAATTGTGGATGAAAACAGCGAGAAAATTGGTATTTTGACTACATTGAAGAGTAACAAACGGGTAGAAGCAAAGCTAAAGGCTTCTCAGGCACTATTGGATGCTACTTTCCAGAAATCTGCCTTGGAACTTGAAAACATGCTGGAGCATAAAATCCCTACTATAACCGAAAGGTCTTATACTCCTGATTTTGAATTGGACGAGGTTGTTGAATCTGATTATAGCGTGGAAGATGAGCTAGTTCAACCAGAAGAATATAAAGAAGAGGCTTTGTCTTACATCGCTCCTCCAGCTACTCACCAGAAGGCTTCGACTCCGCTTACCAACCTTGAGAGATTGCAACGGAAGCAGAGAAAGATAGGATAAATAGTTTAAAGTGTTTTTTAGATGCGTGTTTCCAAGGGTAATTATTTTGGAATCACGCATTTCCCATTTTCACAGCCAATCCAACCAACTATTTAAAAACTCTCTCGCCACACTCCCATTTTTTTAAATTACATCTCATGTTACGCAAGTCAAGTTCCATATAAATATGAGACTTGTTGCTTGCTCAATGTTTATATTTTATCGTTACTTAATTGCAACTAGCTGCTCGCATTCAATTTTGGGGGAGCTAAACTGAAATTAAGCTTGGAGTTGGATAGGGTTGAATTTGGGGTGGAAAGCGTTCAAATTCATAAACCCTTCCCCAAAATTGGTAGCCTCTAACCAACGGAGTAAACTCTCAGGGTCTAGTGGCGAGTTCTCGGAAATGTTGCTTTCTTCTCATCAACTAACAATTTACAAAATCCAACAAAAAAAAATTTATACTGCGCAACATGAGTTACATTTGGCTATCTGTCATTTAAATCAATATCAATGGGATTAGTAAAACTAGAAGGCATGGAGTTTTTTGCCTATCATGGCTTCTACGATGAGGAACAAACCATCGGGAACAAATATAATGTGGATTTAAGTATTCATGTAGATTTGGAAAAGCCTGCGGAATCAGACAAGCTTTCTGAAACAATCAATTACGAAATACTTTATAGAGTTGTGCGCTCAGAGATGGAAAAACCTTCTAGATTATTAGAACATATTGCTGCCAGAATCTGCAATAGTATTTTCGATGAATTTGAGTCAGTAGAAGAAATTTCAATAAATATCAGCAAATTTAACCCTCCTCTTGGCGGGATTTGCCGATGCGCCACGATTGTATATGAGCAGAATAGAGCAAATCGTCATTAATTTACGTCTGTTAAGTAATAAGTAGCTAGGAAATCGGTTGTTATTATATCTGTTTATCACATTTTTGGTGTAATTTTGGCTCACTATTTCTCAATAACACTATTAAACAGTACATCCACCTGAGGAATAAATAGATAGCTATTATTCAACAACTAATTAATAGCTATCATCACTATCGTAAAGTTGCGTATTAAAGGTAATATGGGTAATAAACTACATTTTCTTTTCATATTTTTTTGCTTTTGTTTCAATCCTCTTTTGGCGCAAGATCCAGTTACTTTTAGCGGAAGAGTAATTGATGATGGTGGGGCGACTCTGTCGGACGTTAAAGTTTCTATCAATGGAAGCGATTTCAAATTGACTGATAATAAAGGAAGTTTCGAATTTACATTAGTAGACCCCGATTTGGGAATCACAGCAGTTTTGGCTGAGAAATCTGGTTATGAAAAGAGTGAGTGGCGTTGGTCTAGCGCATCGGAGGTAGAAATCACAATGAATAAGTTAGTTCATTTTGAGGGTCAAGTGCTTGGGCTGGAACAAAAACCCATCAAATTTGCTCAAGTAAAAGTTCAAACAAATAGCTTACACCTGAAAGCAACTACTGATTCTAGTGGTTATTTCCACATTTATCCACCTCGGAATACTAAAATAGACCATGTTACTGATTTCTATGTAAATGGTTTGAAAGTAGGCCCGACCGATTTGATTTTTTCTGCTGACGACTACTTTGTTCAAATCAACAATCAGAAAAGTGCAAAAGAACAATTGCCAGAACCAGAGCCCGAAAAAGTAGATCCTTCAAAAAATGATGCGCTTGATGTTAAACCTTTTGCGGTTACAGTCTTGCTAGAAGATGAAACCCCAGCGGTTAATGTTCCTGTTTTGGTAGGAGATGTTGAATATGTGACAGATAAAACGGGAAGTTTCCTTGTGAATGACCAAGCCATCAGTCAGAAAGATGTGCGCTTAAAAGGGTATGTTACTATTACAACAAGTTTTGACGAAGCGAATAATGACTTAGTAATTTATGTAGAGAAGGCAAAAAATAAATCTGAAGATTATCCTCTTTTTGATACTGAAGTAGAAGATGATGTGGTAAGCGAAATCCGTGGAGACTTTAATATTGTTTTACGGGAGTTGGAAATCAAGAAACAAAACCTTTCTGAAACAAGTATTCGGATTCAGAAGGAAATGGAGCGAGTGGCAAAGAAGTTGACTACTGAAGAAAAAGGACTTACTGATGAGCAACAAAAGATTCTCCAAGCAGATTTGGAGCAATTGGAAGATGCACTTATCAAAACTGAATTAGAGTATCAAGATGCACAACTGGAGACGGGAAAGGTGCTTACCCAAATGAAAACTACGCTCAAGGCGAAAGACACAAAAATTGAGGAGATAGAAAGCAAAACACAAAAGGAAATCATTGTTCTAGTTTCGACAGTCCTTATCCTTTTGGTTTTGGCATCAATTTCCTATTTCATTGCCAAACGACTCAGAAGGCAAAAGAAAGAAGTAGAATTATCCTATCGTAACATACAGATAATCAGCGATATTGGTAAAAAAATTACTGCCACATTAGATTTTGAAAACCTAATCCAAACACTTCACGCCAATGTAAATAACCTGTTGGATGCGACTGTTTTTGGAATTGGTATTGTGAATGAAGGAGTGAATAAAATTGAATTCAAAAAATATATTGAAAAAGGGGAAACCCAATCTTATTTCTTTGAGTCTTTAGATGACCAAAATAAGTTTTCTGTTTGGTGTTTACGTAATCAAAGAGAAGTGATTATCAATGACTTAGGCTCTGAATACAGTAAATTCATTGATAAAAGTTCTTTGAATCCTACCGAAGCTATGCCACAGTCCTTGATTTACCTTCCTTTGGTATTTGAAGGAAAGGCAATTGGGGTAATTACTGTGCAGAGTTACAAAAAGGATGCTTATAAAGCGTTGGATTCTACTATTTTACAGACTCTCGCCTCTTATGTTTCAGTAGCACTTTCCAACGCAAATGCATTTGAAATTGTAAAGGAAACAAATAAAAATATCACGAATAGTATTCGTTATGCCAAAACGATTCAAGAGGCAATTCTTCCTTCGGAAATAGAAATGGCGGACTATTTAGGCGAGCATTTTATTATTTACAGACCGAAAGATATAGTTTCTGGCGATTTCTACTGGTTTGCCAAACAATTGGATGAACATGGCGTATTGCAAAAATCTTATATTGCCGTAGTAGATTGTACGGGGCATGGAGTTCCTGGTGCGTTCATGAGTATGATTGGCAAAACACTACTAGATGAAATTGTAAATCAGCTCAAAATTACCGACACAGCACAAATATTGGAGCAATTAAATATTTCTGTAAAGAAGGCTTTGAAACAGGAAGACAATATCAATGACGATGGAATGGATGTCTGCCTTTGTTCCATAGAGAAAACTGCTGGAGGTACAAACGTAGAGTTTACGGGAGCAAAAAGACCGCTTTATTATTATACCAAAGAGAGCGGGAAGATAGAATCTATCAAAGGAGACTCCAAGACAATTGGAGGAATTCAACGCAAGAAACGTCAATTCCACAAAGAACAGTTGAGTTTGAGTAAAGGAGATTGCATTTACCTTACCACAGACGGAATGGTAGACCAATCCAACTTGGAACGTGAAAAATTTGGTACTAAACGCTTCTTAGATTTATTAGGAAAAATTGCTCCGCTTCATGTTCCTGAACAGGAACGAATGTTGGAGTCAGAACTCAACAAACACCAAAATTCTGCCGAACAAAGAGACGATATTTTGATTATGGGTATTCAGGTTTAGTTCTGAAATCTAAATTCAATTCGCATGACACTCAGTTTGTTTGAAGAAAACGATTCCCAAAAGAATATTTTGCCATTCGATGGCGAAGTTGTGTATTTCAAAAATCTATTCTCTTTATCGGAATCTCATCATTATCTAGCCAAGCTTACCGAAAAAATTGCTTGGGAACATGATGCCATTTTCATGTTTGGGAAAAAAATTATCACCAAACGGAAAGTCGCTTGGTACGGAGATTCGCTTTTCAATTATACCTATTCCAACAGTACCAAAATTGCGTTGCCTTGGAATGAGGAACTGGAAAAACTCAAAAAACTGGCAGAAGAAAAATGCCAAAGTACCTTCAATTCCTGTTTGCTGAATTATTATCACAATGGCGAAGAAGGAATGTCTTGGCATGCAGACAATGAAAAAACATTGGTAGAAAATGCGCCAATCGCCTCTTTCAGTTTCGGAGCAGAACGGAAGTTTGCCTTCAAACACAGAGAAACCAAAGACAAAGTCTCGCTAAACTTGGAGAACGGAAGCCTGCTACTCATGCGTGGCGAAATTCAGAAATACTGGTTGCACGCACTTCCAAAAACCACGAAAGTAAAACTTCCGAGAATCAACCTTACTTTCCGGCAAATGAAAAATGAGTAGGAAAACTCGATAGCCATAAACAGGTAATGCTCCAACAATAATAAATCATAGCGCAAGCGTCTGCTTGTGTCGAACTGTCCATAAAGTAGCATTAGCTCTTTCACACTACCGAAAACTCTTTTATTGGATTTTATAAATTGCCAATTCATCAGTAAAAACTCATTCAAACAGAAAGCCCAAACCTTTTTTCAAACCAATTTCACTCAGGAAGCTCTCGCCAATTTTGGCAATGGAATAATATTGGAAATTTTCACTCCAAAAAAACTATTCTTTGTAAACTCATTCTATTAGCATTTTAGCAAATCATTGCCAAAATATGATTGCGGTTGAACGAGGTCAAGTAAAATCTGGGTTTCAATTTGAACTCATTATTTCCATTCATTCCAACCTAGCCTTTTAATCCAATTATTTTCCTCGTATTTTAGAGTTATAAAATAGGCTATTTTGCGAATGAATGTAAAGTATTCTCAGAATATTGCAAAATGGTAATCGTAAACAAATAATGCTGAACCTATGACGCAAGCATCTGCTTGTGCCTTTATTGCCAAAAATAGCATTACTTGTTTCATACTATCACAAAACGAATCAGGTCTAAAGAACATCACTTTTTACTCGTAAAACAGGTTCAGTACATTTAATACAATGAAGAAACTAATTTTTATTCTACTCGCTTCCTTTACAATTATTTCATGCCAAGACAAAGAGTGCCAACAAGGTTTGGTCGCTGCCAACGAAGAATTGGCTGCTTATAGGCGAATGAGTCAAGGAATGTTGCAAATCACAAATAGTCTCGATTCTATTGATAAAGGTCAGAATTACCTCTCCGAAGTCGGCAAAGATGATACACTTACCCGAACATTGGTTCTGGAGCGAATTGCCAACGCTATGTCAACCATTGAGACGAGTAACTTGAAAGTTTTGGAAATGGAGGAAAACATGTCTAAGTTCTCAGGGGAAACTGCTGGAATGAGAAATATGATTGCTCAATTGAGGAAATCATTGAAGCAAAAAACTGATGCATTAAAAGCACTATCAGCTAAAATTGAAGCCGTTGAAGATGAGAATATAAGCTTAGCAAGTGCCGTATTTGAGAGAGAGCGACAAATAAAGCAGAAAAATATCATCATCAATCAACAGAAAAAGAATTTAGTCTTAACTCAAAATGAACTTCTTATGAGAGAGAAAGAAGCGATTTTAGCAGAGGGAGAAGCCGCAAGAAACAAAGCGATGATTGAGGCTACCAGATTTTTTGAACGTGGATTAGCAGAAGAAGCACTCGGAGATAAACTTGGCGGACTTTTTAAAGGAAAAGAAAAGCAACAACGTTATAAAAACGCTTACGAAAACTTTAAAAAATCTTATGAAATAGGCAAACCAGAAGCCAAACGAGCCATGATTAAAGTACAAGCGAAAATCAAGAAGAAATAAAGTCAATAGACTTCGTTCATATAAAGTAAAAACAGTATTACCCAGAAACTACAATTTATAATGTCTGAATTTTATATTATTCCCGCCATTGATTTAATTGATGGCAAGTGCGTAAGGTTGACCCAAGGCGACTACAATCAGAAGAAAATTTACAATGAAAATCCCGTAGAAGTTGCCAAATCTTTTGAAGATGCGGGAATCAAGCGGCTTCATTTGGTAGATTTGGATGGCGCAAAAGCAAAAACCATTGTCAATTGGCGAGTGCTTGAAGCTATCTCAAACCAAACTAATTTGACAATTGATTTTGGTGGGGGAATTCGTACAGACAAAGATATTGAAACCGCTTTCAAGCACGGGGCAAGTCAAATTACGGGTGGAAGTATTGCTGTGAAAAATCCAGAACTTTTCAATAATTGGCTGAAAAAGTATCAATCTAGCAAAATTATTTTGGGAGCAGATGCCAAATTTGGAAAAATTGCCATCAATGGTTGGCAAGAAAGTACGGAAACAGACGTGATTGACTTTATCCAAAATTATTCGGAAAAAGGAATTGAATACGCCATTTGCACAGACATTGAGAAAGATGGAATGGAATCTGGTCCTTCTTTCAAACTCTACAATGATATTTTGGAGCGGATTCCAAACCTAAAACTGATTGCCAGCGGTGGAGTGAGTTCTTTAGATGATTTAGAAAAATTGAGAAAAAACGGCTTGTACGGAGCAATTGTGGGGAAAGCAATTTACGAAGGTTCTATTTCCTTGAAAGACTTGGCAAAATTTTAGGTTAAACCAAAACTCAGAAAAAACTTCTATTTTCCGTTACTGAAAAAAAAATAAAATGCAGAAATTCATACTCATTTCAGGTTGCCTTTTTGCTTTTTTGGCGGTGGCAATTGGTGCATTTACCGCACATAGTTTAAAAGACTTTTTAGAAGAAACTCAACGGCTTCCTACTTTTGAAACGGCTGTGAAATATCATTTTTATCATAGTTTTGCCTTACTTTTCGTTGGCTTGTTACAATTTCAATTCCCAAAAAACAAGAAATTAAATCAGGCAGGAATTCTGTTTTTTGCAGGAATAATAGTGTTCTCTGGTTCACTCTACACACTTTGTCTTACGGGAATCACTTGGCTCGGAGCAGTTACGCCTTTTGGCGGAGTCGGTTTTATTCTCGGTTGGGCTTTATGCGCTTTGGCAATTTGGAAAGAGAAATTGGAATAAACTTGGCAGGTTTTGTATACTACTGGACATGACACAATTATGTAGGTTTAATCCTTATATTTTGTTTTCCAAAATTGGAGAATACATAATCTATGAAAAGTACAATGTCTAAGAAAAGTGGAGCAAGAGTACCATACCCCTTTCTAAAAATAGATTCGTATAAATAGCCTCCATTTTTT